>JABDQM010000125.1 GCA_013042315.1 Flavobacteriaceae bacterium
GCTTCGCACAAAGCCACCCCCCATGTGGTCTTATCACACATATAGTCTTTGTGGTCTACCTTGGAATTGAGTAATTCCATATGTAAAACTACATTGTGCTTTTCTGCCAGAGGCATAATTTCTTTCAATCCATTTAAGCAATTTTGCAAGCCTTCCTCGTCATTCATTCCCCGTCTGCTGCCACTGAAACAGATGAGATTGGTATAACCTGCGCCGGCAACTTTTGGGATCATTTCGGAATAGTTTTTAATAAGTTGTTCGTGAAACTGAGGGTCACACCAGCCATCGGTTAAATTGATCTCGGCTCCCCAGCACATCGAAGCGTGGATATTGTGCTTTTTGAGCAATGGCCAATCCTCAGGTCCCACAAGATCAATGGCCATCACGCCCAAACTACTGAGATCAGAGAGAAATTGGTCTAGGGGAATAGAACCATAGCACCAGTAACATGCACTGTGGTTGATATTGCCTTTGAGATCTAAAGGATGCAGACTCCTGCGGTCTTGTGCCCAGATTTTTGGGGCAGCTACCATCCCTGCCGATACCGTGGCTGCAGATGTTAAAAAAGATCTCCTTTTCATATTTCACATTTTTTGCTCCTACTCAAATGTAAAAGAATTAAATTTAAGTATGGAATTGAAACCGGAGAAGGAAAAGCTGGTTGCACTGGCCCATTACAAAATGCCCTTTGGTAAATTTAAGGGACATTACCTGGTGCAATTACCTGAAAGCTATTTGCTCTGGTTCAGGCAGAAAGGCTTTCCGGATGGCAATTTGGGATTCATGATGAAACAGGCCCTCGAGGTTAAGGAAAATGGCTTAGAATCGCTGTTGATCAAAATCCGAAAAGATTTTCCAATCGATTCCCGGTGATTTGCCAATGCAATTTGTATCTTTGAATCCCGTAACCAAGAAGCGCGAAATGGCAGCTACAAAATACGTTTTCGTTACGGGGGGAGTAACTTCTTCACTAGGCAAAGGAATCATTGCAGCCTCACTGGCTAAACTTCTTCAGGCACGCGGTTATAAGACCACCATCCAAAAATTGGATCCCTATATCAACGTGGATCCCGGTACTTTAAATCCATATGAACACGGCGAGTGCTATGTTACCGATGATGGCGCTGAAACAGATCTGGACCTCGGACATTACGAGCGATTCCTCAACGTAAAGACGTCCCAGGCCAATAACGTAACTACAGGAAGGATTTATCAAAGTGTAATTGAGAAAGAACGAAAAGGGGAATTTCTCGGAAAAACGGTTCAGGTCATCCCTCATATTACCAATGAGATCAAAGAGCGGATTCAGCTTTTGGGAAAAACAGGGGAATACGATATAATTATTACGGAAATAGGTGGTACAGTTGGTGATATAGAATCCTTGCCGTATATAGAATCTGTAAGGCAATTACTTTGGGAATTAGGCGACAATAATGCCATTGTAGTTCATTTAACTTTGGTTCCATTTCTTTCTGCAGCGGGCGAATTAAAGACAAAGCCCACACAGCATTCAGTAAAAACTTTGATGGAAAGTGGAATACAGGCCGATATTCTGGTGTGCCGCACAGAACATGAATTGTCTGATGAGATCAAAGAAAAATTGGCTCTGTTTTGCAATGTAAAACGCGAAGCTGTCATTCAGTCCATAGATGCTTCTACCATATATGATGTCCCAATTCTCATGCAGGAAGAAGGACTTGATACTGTAGCCTTGAAGAAATTGGCTTTAGCTGATGATACCGCCCCTGATCTCAGTCAGTGGCATGAGTTTCTCGACAGGCATAAACACCCTAAGAGTGAGGTGACTGTCGGACTCATTGGCAAGTATGTTGAACTGCAGGATTCTTACAAATCGATCCTGGAATCTTTTATTCATGCAGGAGCCATCAATGAGGTTAAAGTAAATGTAAGGTCTATACACTCCGAGTATATTACCAAGGCCAACTTTGAGCAAAAAATGAAGGGATTAGACGGCATATTGGTAGCTCCGGGATTTGGGGAAAGAGGTATTGAAGGCAAGATCAAGGCAGTTCGTTACGCCCGGGAAAATGGAATTCCCTTTTTGGGGATTTGTCTGGGGATGCAGATGGCCGTAATCGAATTTGGTCGTAATGTACTGGGATTGGAAGGAGCGAACTCCACCGAAATGGATGAAGAAACCTCTTATCCTGTGATCAGTCTTATGGAGGAACAAAAACACATTACTAATAAGGGAGGTACAATGAGACTTGGTGCCTGGGATTGTGATTTAAAGGAAGGAAGTTTGGTGTCAAAAATCTACCACGGACAGAATCACATTTCTGAAAGGCACAGACACCGATATGAATTCAACAATGATTTTAAGGAGCAGTTTGAAGAAGCAGGTATGGTGGCTTCGGGGATCAACAGTGAAACTCAATTGGTTGAGATTATAGAATTACCAGACCATCCATGGTTCGTAGGGGTGCAGTATCACCCGGAATACCGCAGTACAGTAGCTAATCCACATCCATTATTTGTTGGATTCATCAAGGCAGTTCAGCTCCATAAAAAACAACAAACCGATGCCAGTTTGGCATAAACTCCACAATTGGGCCTATATTTGCAAACCCGTAAATAAGTTACTTCTCCCAGCTCTGTGATGGACGATGAGAAGTTAGATACGATAGACATTAGATGGAAGAGAAAAAATTAGACCTTAATTCGATAATCGGCTTTGTCCTGATCTTTGGGATCCTGCTTTTCTGGTTTTACCAGAATCAACCCACACCGGAGGAAATTGAAGCTCAGAATACAAAGATTGAACAGCAGCAGGAGGCTGAAAAAAATACTGAAGAAGCGGCAAACCCTGCCGTTGTAGAAAGTCAGCCTATCAATTTACAGGATTCCACCTCTCTGGCAGACTACAGAAATGCCATGGGAGAATTTAGTTTTACCGCCGTATCAGAAGGTGTTACTGTTCTGGAGAACGATGTATTGTATTTGGAAATCAATAACAAGGGAGGACAAATCACTGAAGCGAGACTGAAGGAATTTATCACTTACGATTCAATTCCGGTTTACCTTATCAACGAAGGAAATTCATCCTTTGATCTCAACTTTATGACCCGCAACAACAGGGTTTTAAATACGAAAGATCTATATTTTGAACCTTCGCTTAGCAATAACGGGGAGAATCAAGTGCTATCAATGAAAGCGAAAGTTGGACCTCAACAGTTTCTCGAATTTCGCTATGAGATGAAACCAGGAGAGTACCTCGTCGGTTTTACACTTCGCTCTCAAGGTCTCAACAACATTTTTAACGACAATCAACCTATCAATCTCAACTGGAGGCTCAAGGGTATTCGCCATAATAAGAGTATTCAGTACGGAAACCGATATACCCGCCTGACTTATAATCACGAAGACGGGAAAGTGAGCAAATTATCAGAAACCAGCGATGATGAAGAAACGGAAATAGACGTGAAATGGTTGTCTTACCGTCAGCATTTTTTCAGTTCAATTCTCACGACCAACACTCCATTTGAATCGGCTGAACTTACTTCCAAGAATTTAGTGGAGGAAGAGAGTAAGGAAGCCCGGTTTACCAAAGAATACTCAACTACGGCTCCTTTACAATTAGAGGGAGGCGAGTTGTCCTATGCCATGAACTGGTATTACGGACCAACCGATATTGACGTGCTGGAGAAATACAAAGATCTGGGATTAGTGGAATCTATCCCGTACGGATGGGGTATTTTCGGCTGGATCAACCGACATATCTTTACTCCGTTCTACGGCTTTTTAAGTTCCTTTTTACCCTTCGGAATCGCGATTGTGGTGATGACCATCATCGTAAGGCTGCTAATGTCTCCAGTAACCTATAAATCGTATCTGTCCCAGGCAAAAATGAAGGTGCTTAAGCCTGAGATCACCGAACTCGGCGAGAAGTACAAGGACAATGCGATGAAGAAGCAACAGGAAACGATGAAGTTGTACAACAAAGCCGGTGTAAGTCCGATGAGCGGATGTGTACCTGCCTTGTTGCAATTACCTATTTTCTACGCCCTGTTTATGTTTTTTCCAACCTCTTTTGCCTTGAGACAGAAGTCGTTTTTATGGGCAGAAGACCTATCTTCTTATGACACTATTGCGCAATTGCCGTTCAGCATTCCTTTTTACGGTGACCACGTGAGTCTCTTCCCGATACTCGCTTCGATAGCGATCTTTATCTATATGATGATGACTACCGGACAGAATATGCAGACCCAACCGGGAATGCCCAATATGAAGTTTATCATGTACCTGTCCCCGCTGATGATGTTGTTCTTCTTTAACAACTATGCGAGCGGATTGAGTTTGTACTATTTTGTTTCCAATCTCATTACCATTTTTATCATGCTGGCCATAAAACGCTTTATCCTGGATGAGGATAGAATCCACGCTCAGATTCAGCTCAACAAAGCAAAGCCAAAGAAGGAAAATCGTTTCCAAAAGAAGATGAGAGAGATGATGGAACAAGCAGAGCAACAGAAAAAGAATAAGTAAACCCCATCTACTACTTAGAATTCAGGTCTTTAGTAATTCCTATTTGCTTCGGGAAGTATACTAAAGGAATTCCCCTGGCGTTTTGGATTTGATGATTAAACCTTTTTCCGGACACACAGTCCTAGAAGAATAACATAAAATCAAACCCATGAAAAACTGGAAACTTATTGCCAGCGCTTTTTTATTGATGTTTTTTGTCCACAGCCCTGAGGTTGAGGCACAAGTCGTATCCCGCCGTACAAATACAGTGGTGAGAGTGAATCGCGCTAAGAAAAGAAAAGTTAGAAGAAAAAAACGAAGAGTTAGACGCAGAACATTGCGGAGATTGCCGGCTAATACCAGAGCAAGAGTCTGGCGGAATGTATCTTATTATCCTGTAGGAGGAATGTATTACGTAGCCCGCAGAGGAGTCTACGCAAGGGCATTTCCACCGCGAGGATTCAGGATCAGGACCGTAGCAGGAGCCCTTACTCGTTTAATGGTAAGAGGTGCGGTGTACTACTATTCGGCAGGTGTATTTTATAGAAATGTCGATGAGGAATACGAAGTTGTTGCCGCGCCGATAGGTGCAGTGATCAATGAACTACCTGAAGATGCGGAAGAAATGGACTTTGATGGTATCACTACTTATGAATTAAATGAGACCCTTTACAAAGCGATTGATGACGGCTACGAGGTTGTTGATTTGATGGACGATGACGAATAGTAAAAGAGATCTCTCAAAATCAAAAAGCTCCCATGAAAGTGGGAGCTTTTTTTTGTTGGTTATGTTTGGTAAGATTTGGGATTTCAAATATGCAGTATTCCCATCCTTTTTAAAAAGATTAGTTGTCAAGCCTTTGATTTTGTATGCTAACCGTTTTGATTTTGTTGTTTAAGGTCGACATGAGATTGGTTTGATTTATCTCAAAAGAAAAATGGCTGCACGAAGCAGCCATTTTAATGAACGAAACAAATTGAATTAATTAGTTGCTTGTGTTAGGAATCATCACCTTGTTAAGAACATGGATCACTCCGTTTCCAGCTTGAACATCCACAGCTACAATTCCGATATCGTCTACTCCTGAACCATCGGTTACATCTGCAATATTATCTCCTGTACCCGGCAGGTTAATTGTGATGTCATCTCCTTCCAGTGTGCCGGCCATAATTCCGTCTGTAAGGTCTCCTGATCTTACGTTAGCTCCTGCCACTACATGGTGTAGTAAGACCTCTGTTAATAGACCTTCTTCCGGGATAGAAGCAAGATCGTCAAAGGCTGCATTTGTAGGAGCAAAAACTGTGAAGTCAGGATCAATTCCGTCTCCATTGCCTCCTTCTGTTCTTGAGAGAATCTCTGCAAAATCGGTAGCTGGAGTTAAGTCTGTAAGCGCAGCTACAAGAGTGCTAAAGTTTGGATCTGCTACGGCGAAAGTAACTACAGTTGGTACGTCAATAACTGCTGTTACCGCGTGTATTACTCCATTGGTAGCTACGATGTCTGCAATGGCTACATCGCTTACTCCATTCAATGTTACACCACTGTCGGTATTGATGTAAAGACTTAAGAAGTCTCCGTCAGCATTTGTCCCGGCCGTATTAACATATGAGTTGCTAAGTCCTGTTGAGAAAGCAGCAGTTCCAGCGATTACGTGGTTAGAAAGTATGTTAGCCAAATCATTTCCGTTAGGATTTGTAAAGGCAGTAAAGGCATCGTTTACAGGTGCAAAAACCGTAAAGTCTGTAGTGTCATCAGATAACAAATCGGTAAAGGTTGTATTTCCTCCTGCAGTAAGTGCTCCTACCAACTCTGTAAGCCCTGAATTTGCTACTGCGTGGTCTACGATATTAGGTAAGCCAATAACTGCATCTACTATATGTACTACTCCATTTGACGCATCTACGTCAGCAGTAACTACATCAGAGATTCCGTTGATAGTTACTCCGCTGGCTGTATCGATGTAAAGACTCAAGTTAGCCCCTGCAGGTCCAGCAGTTGAAAGTGAGGATACATAACTAGTACTTAAACTTGAAGAGAAAAATTCTCCTTCTACTACATGGTTAAGTAATACCTGAGTAAGAACATCCACAGGTACATCTTCTAAAGAAGCAAAATTGTTGTCCTGTAAAAAGGCTTCAAAAGCCGCATTGGTCGGCGCAAAAACAGTAAAAGGGCCATCGGCCTGTACCGCAGAAACCAGGTCTGCTCTCTGTAATGCAGCTACTAAAATACTGAGATCATCAGTAGCAATTGCGAGATCCACAATGTCGGGATCAGTTTCAACAATAGGATTGTCTCCATCGTCATCCGAGCAAGAAGCCATAAAGACTAAAGCGAAGATAAGAAGGCATGATTTGATAAGTTTTGAAGTTGTTTTCATTGCTTTTTTATTTTTTAATGTTGAACGAAATTAATATAAAGATTAAACAAAAAAAGAAGATTATTAAATCTTTAACAGGTTCCAAATCTTGTTTATAGTTCGAAAAGCCCTCTTTGTATTTAATCTATAGTAATGATTACTACTTGTCAAGCAGATGTTGCTTTTTTCTAATAGTTGCTTTTGTTTAATGATAATTAATAAAAAATTAACAAAAAATATTAAGAATTTGACTTTTTTACACTGCTTTGAAAAGACTTTAGAAGCGACTTCCTTAGCAATATTTCGTATTTTTGCATCACGAAATAAGCGGAATGAAAAAAGTAGTTGTCGGACTTTCAGGTGGAGTGGATAGCAGTGTAGCGGCCTACCTCTTAAAACAAAAGGGGTACGAGGTCATTGGCCTTTTTATGAAGAATTGGCACGATGATTCGGTCACTATATCTAAAGAATGTCCCTGGCTTGAAGATAGTAATGATGCCTTGATCGTTGCAGAAAAACTGGGTATCCCTTTTCAGACTGTCGACCTTAGTGCCGAATACAAAGAAAGGATAGTGGACTATATGTTCCGCGAATACGAGATGGGCAGAACTCCTAACCCAGACGTTTTGTGCAACAGGGAAATCAAGTTCGATGTCTTTATGAAAATTGCGCTGAATTTGGGAGCCGATTTTGTGGCGACTGGGCATTATTGCAGAAAGGGAGCGATCGAGGATCGTGAGGGGAATGTGCATTATCAACTTTTAGCAGGTAAAGATTCCAATAAAGACCAATCTTATTTTCTTTGCCAACTTTCTCAGGAACAATTATCCAGGACTTTATTTCCAATTGGAGAACTCACCAAGCCAGAGGTGCGCGCAATAGCGGCTGAAAATCATTTGATTACCGCAGAAAAGAAAGATTCTCAGGGACTGTGTTTTATTGGGAAAGTAAGGTTACCCGATTTCCTTCAGCAAAAACTAAAACCAAAACGAGGCGATATCGTAGAGGTGCCTGCTAATGCAATGCATTACCATAATGGCCAGCCGCAATTTGAAACCAAAACCGATGAATTGGCCTTTCACTCAGAAAAGCCCGACTATAAACTGCAAGATGGTACGGTGGTTGGAGAACACCAGGGAGCACATTACTTTACCATAGGGCAGCGTAAAGGTTTAGACGTAGGCGGAACAAAAGAGCCCTTGTTTGTGATCGGTACTGATGTCAACTCAAATATAATTTATACCGGGCAAGGGAAGTCACATCCCGGACTTTATCGCAGGACCCTTTTTATCAAAGAAAATGAGGTGCATTGGGTGCGGCCCGATATGGCTTTAGATCCCGATCAAAGCCTTGAGGTAATGGCCAGGATCCGATACAGACAACCTCTCCAAAAAGCTACTTTGTACAAGGTGGGGCAGGGGATGTACGTCGACTTTGATGAAAAACAGTCGGCCATCACCGAAGGACAGTTTGTAGCCTGGTATAAGGGCGAAGAACTCATAGGTTCGGGAGTGATTTCCTAATCGCCATCCGGAATTATCTTATCTTGTCTCCTTCAGAATTAGATAAATATGTCGAATAGAATTACTCAGCTCTTCGGAATAAAATACCCCATCATTCAGGCAGGTATGATCTGGGCCAGTGGATGGAAACTCGCCTCTGCAGTCTCAAACGCCGGCGGCCTGGGCTTGATTGGTGCCGGGAGTATGTACCCTGAAGTATTACGTGAACACATTCAAAAATGTAAACAAGCCACTTCCAAGCCCTTTGGAGTAAATGTCCCCATGTTGTATCCGGATATTGATCAACTCATGGAGATCATTGTTGAATTAGAGGTTCCTGTTGTCTTTACCTCTGCAGGTAATCCCGCAACATGGACATCCATTCTTAAAGAAAAGGGAATTACGGTTGTGCATGTAGTAAGCAGTGTAAAATTTGCACTTAAAGCTCAGCAAGCAGGAGTGGATGCTGTAGTTGCAGAAGGATTTGAAGCCGGGGGTCACAACGGCAGGGATGAAACCACCACCTTCGCTTTGATCCCTGCCGTAAGGGAACAAATCGAGATTCCATTGATTGCCGCCGGAGGTATTGCCACCGGACGTTCTATGCTTGCAGCCCTGGTATTAGGTGCCGATGGCGTGCAAGTGGGAACCCGATTTGTAGCCTCAGATGAAGCCTCTTCACACATACGATTTAAAGAAAAGGTAGTTGCTGCCAAGGAAGGTGATACTCAGCTTACGTTAAAAGAGCTGGCTCCGGTTCGGATGATAAAGAATGAATTCTTTGAACAAGTGCAAGAAGCCTACAGACGTTGTGCCACAGCTGAAGAGCTCAGGGAACTACTCGGCAGGGCCAGGGCGAAACGCGGAATGTTCGAGGGCGACCTGAAAGAAGGTGAATTAGAGATCGGACAGGTTTCTGCGATTATTCACGATATCAAACCCGCCGCTCAAATCGTAGAAGAGATGATGGCAGAGTACCAACATGCGATACAAACCTTAGTTCAAAAGTAAGGCAATATCATCTGTTAAACGCAGTATTTCTTCTGAACGAGTACCATCATATATTCCTCTGATTTGTCTTTGTGTGTCGACAAGAATAAAATTTGGAGTATGGATAAAATCCTGCAAACCTCCATCACCCTCATCAACAGCGGCAAAGTAACTTTTACGGGCAAGGTTGTAAATATGTTGTTTATTTCCGGTTGTTATATTCCATTTTGAACTGACAGCATTATGTCTTTTTGCATATCGCTTTAGAACCTCAACACTGTCTAAAGTTGGAGTAACAGAAATAGATAGTAATTGGACTAAATCATTGTTGAAATAACGATCCTGCAGCTTCTCCATATTCTTAGTCATTACCGGGCAAATGCTAGGACAACGGGTGAAAAAGAAATCAACCACATAAATTTTACCATCATAATCTGCATGGGTAATGGTATCTGCATTTTGATTTATTAAACGGAAGTCCTTTACATAATAATCATTATTTACTGCTTGATAATCAAGATCTACAAGCATAGGATTAAGGTCCGCAGGATTGTAGATCTTGGGTTCATTAGCGGTATTTGAACTTCGAAAATATAGTAGATATATGGCAAGCCCCGCCACTAAAATGACAGTAGGGATTAGAATTTTCTTTAAATTCATAACTCAGTAGTTACAAGACCGAATTATTTATTTCGATATCTGCATCCTTCCATACCGTATTAAATTCTTCCATAACTTTATTGGCTTCCTGTATCTTTCCCTGCCCTTTTAAGCTATTATAAAGCCCCATCAGTGACCACCCATTTTGACGAAGAACCTCGAGATCTTCTCGATAAATTTTTTCAGCTTTATCATATTCTTTGGCTTTAAGTAATATCGCACCCAGGTTTTGTCTGGTTGGAATATGCCATGCGGCAGGTTCTGTATAGGTCAGATTATCCTCTGCTGCTACTGCATTCTTTAAATGGTCTATTGCGGTAGGATAATCCCTTTTCAAGGAGGCTAATTCACCGGCAATCACTTCATAGGCTATATCAGCGATGGATGCTGAGCTGTTATGAGCTGTAGCAATAAGGTCAATAAGCGAATCGTCTTCACGTAATCTCGAAAGAGCCTCGAGCTCCTCTTCTGCTTCTTTTACATTGCCTTTTCTGATAAAGGCAATACCCCTTGCATAGTGTCTTATAAGGTTCAAATGCTTGATATCAGGATTTGGACTTGGAATCGTTAAAATATCATTCCATTTGCCGAATCTCGTGTAAGCCAGATATGGTGTAGCTGCAAAATCCTGGAGAAAGGGCAAGTTTACTAACTCGCCTTCAGGAACTTTTTCTGCAGTCTTTTTAGCGGCATCAATAGCAATATCGCTTGCACCCAGCAGGCTGGCAGCTGACCACAAAAAATGTATGTTATGTGGATAGTAGCCAAGGGGATACATTCCTTGTGAATAGCACTGGGAAATATAATCCTCGTCTGCCAGTATAGCTGCCTGATTTGCGGTAACCGCGTCTTTATATCTGCCCACCCGTATATAAATATGCGAAGGCATATGAACAATATGTCCTGCCGCCGGCATAAGCGATCCCAGTTTGTCTGCACTTGGAACTGCCATGTCCGGGAACGGAAGTTCTACCATATGTATATAATAATGATGTGCCCCGGGATGATCAGGATCTATCTCCATAGCCATCTCCAATGCTGCCTTGGCTCCAGTAATATTGGCTGAAGGGTTACCATCCTTATCCCAGTAATTCCAGGGAACAGTATTCATAACTGAGGCGGCATAAAGAACCTCTACATTGGCATCTTCGGGATATTTCTTTACGACTTTTTCCATCGCCTCCATATAGGCTTTATTTAGATCAGCGGTGTTTGCAGTTACATCAGAGCTGTATCTGTGTGTTAGCGCTTCAATTAAAGCTCGTTCCTTCTGAGACGCCGTCGACATCCCCTTAAGGGCTTTTGCAATGGCCTCATTGTATTTTATTTTTCGCTCTTCAAAAGGTTCAGGGTCGTTAATATTTGGACCCAGGGCATAAGCCTGACCCCAATAGGTCATTGGAGAGTTTGGATCTAGCCTTGAAGCTTCCATAAATGATCGATGTGCTTCTGCGTGATTAAAAGCATAGGTTAGTCGCAAGCCCTGATTAAAGAATTTCTGTGCTCTGGGATTGGTAGTGGTAATCGGAAAATTGAGCGTTCCCAAATTTTCAAAAAGCGGAGAAATTTGTCGGGTGGTATCTACATCCTCCAGTAAGAAATTCGCAACTGTACACTTAATGGCTCCGAAAGAAGCAAGTTGTGAAGGATCTTTTGCAGATTCTTTTGGCAATAAAAAATACAGGCATAGCAGTAAGCCCGCGATCAATGCGGTTAATTTTACTTTAGTGTTCATGACGATTATTTTGGTTGGTGGTTACGGTTTTAAGCTATATCAATGATATAGAGTCACTTAAAGTACAAAATATTTAGCTTGAAGTTGTTTTATTTCCGAAAGAATAACCATCATTCTCACTTTTTTCTACTGTCTTGCCTAAGTGAATTTCCGAAGGTGACTTGAAATAAACTTACTCAAGTATGCTAAATCAGTTTATTCTGTATGACTGATCAATTTTTTGAGGTGTGCATCCATCGAAAGGAAGGTTTTGGATAGCTTTTCAATTTGCTCCTGAGCTTCCTTCCACTGATTTTGCTCGATAGCTTCACGCACCCCCGGGAGGGTCTTTACTCCGTAGCCCGTATAAAATCCCGGAGCATACAACTGATGCCTGAACCAGGGTCTTCGCGGCAGCCCCGAATTTTCAGTAAGCTGCTGTTCGGTTTTTTGTAAAGCCTCGTTGATAGCTTCCTGCTTTTTTGCCGGGAGTGATTCCAATGATAGTGCTTCCAACTGCTGAATGCTCCCACCTAATTGTTCAAGACTGTTTTGCAAAGGCGAAAAGTCGAGATAAGGAATTGCTTCTTTGGGTTCCGGCTTTTTAAAGGGTTTACGCGGATCAGCAGCGAGCTGATAGGCATTCTCCCTGACCAGCTTATTGTGTTTCTCAATAGTTTTTCTTTTGTTGTCGATCTCTTTCATGATTTCTTCCAGGTATCCCTCAACGGTCATATGCCACTGCTTAAACTCGAAAGGCAGTACGTCTGCATTAGCGATTCTCAAGACCATGCGTCCAGCAGCATTAGCCAGACAAACACCGTAAGCAAATTCCGGATCTTTGAAGCGTTTGTAATGAGGGTAGGTATCGTAAATGGTATGGTATTCTCCCCCTGCATTTTCCCCTCCGAAACCTATGTTGAGTGAGGCAATTCCTGCATGTTGAATAAAGGGCGTATAATCAGAACCTGAACCCAGGGCACTGAGTTTAAAACTATCATCTCCTCCATTGACCATCTGAGCGGCAATTCGCCTTTCTTTGATGGATACTCCGGTCTGGGGATCCATTACGGCATCTGCCACTTCAGTAACCATGGTTTGTAAAGTATGAGATCCTCCTGCCCTAAAAAAGCCACGCCCGTTTCCGTCCGTATTGATGTAAGCCACAAGCTTTTCCTGTAATTCCTTTTCATGGTCTTCCACCCATTCTGTAGAGCCAATCAAACCGGGTTCTTCGGCATCCCAGGCTCCATAAACAACGGTCCGCTTTGGCCTTTTTCCCTGCTTGGCCAATTCACCTATCACTCTTGCTTCTTCCATCAGCGCAATCATCCCGCTAACAGGATCGTTGGCGCCATGTACCCAGGCATCGTGATGGTTCCCTCGCATCACCCATTGGTCAGGATAGGTGCTGCCTTTCAGAGTTGCAATAACATTATAGGCCGGAGTAATTTTCCAGTCGAACTCCAATTTTAAATGAACCCTTGCCGGCCCCGGACCAATATGATAGGTAAGGGGCAGGCCGCCCTTCCAGCTTTCAGGGGCAACAGGCCCTTTTAGGGCTGCCAGAAGTGGTTGTGCATCTTCATATGAAATGGGGAGCACGGGAATTTTTGTGATGGTAGGAGCCTCATTTCGGTCGAGTCTTTTGGCATCTTTGGTAGCTGCGTAGCCAGGGGTAAGGACATCGCCAGGATAAAGCGGCATATCCATAACCGATCCTCGTTGCACTCCTGTCTTATTTTTAAATGCTCCTTCGGGATAAACGTCACCTCTTACATA
>JABDQM010000126.1 GCA_013042315.1 Flavobacteriaceae bacterium
TGCCCAGCTTCCTGTCAAGAGGTGTGCCTGAATATCCTGATGGCTTTTTCATTTCCATACGGACTTAGATTCTAGAAATTAAAGTCGAGTAGCAACTTCCAATCGTTCCCTACTTTGGACCAGAGCAAGAAGTAGAGACCCTGACCTCCTGTATCGTAGATCCCAACCTCGTAAACGAGTTGGTTATTGACTTGAATTATCTTTTTGGGAGTGAGGTCTATACTGTAGGATTCGTTTTTCATGTATCCGTAAGCCTCTGTAATTTGCGCCCCTATGTACTCCTTCCCTTTGTAAAAATATCGCCCGTTCTCAGCAAATACATTCCTGGCGATCAGATCAGGACGATGCTGATTTGAATACAATTCCCAGGAGGATCGTAACAGCCCAATTTCCGTTTTGCTATCCTCTGATATTTTTGATTTTGGTGCCAGTGCTTCAAAGGCCTTATTCCAGGTATCATCTTGTTTCCAGCCGATAACGCTATGAAATATCTGCCCTTTTTCGGTAGTGTACACCCCGTGAACAAACATTTGCCCGGGATATAGCTGGAAATAAGCTACGGAATCATATCGTACCAGGCGGTCATTACTGTTCAGTTCTTTCAAAGCTGCTTTAATGGCATCTGTGCCAATGTGCAAGGCATCATTGAGCACAAGGCCGCTGCTCTGAGTATATGGCATGGCCGATCCGGGTTGTTTCTGTAGCATCTCTACCCAGCGCTTTTGAACCTGGTAGGTCTCTGATTTTGCCTTTTCATCCTGAGCGCAAACAACGCTTTGTCTAACACCTGCAAGGCCAATAAGAATAAAAAACAAGATGCTCTTATTAAAGCCACTGGAGAGAGGATTAAAGCGTACCTTGTCTTTCATAGAACAGAAAATTGCATCTTAAATGTACTGAATATTTAAAGATCTGTCTGGATGACCTTAAATTGGATTCCTCAGAGTAAGTGATAGCTATAGTGCCGTATTAACCCAAAAATCAAAAAGTACTGGATAAAATCAAACCATTTTGTAACAATCCTGTTTTTAGGGCGTCTTTTAAGCACAACAACTAACCAATGCGAAATCTACTGCTGAGTCTCAGTCTTGTGGCTATTGCTTTTATGAACTCCTATAGCCAGGAAAGGGACAGTACTATAGCAAAGAGGATCTACACTACTAAACCTATCGGGGACGTTGCAGCTCCGAAAATAGACGGTGACCTAAATGAAAAAGCATGGGAACTGGTAGAATGGTCGGGAAACTTCATTGAATTCAGGCCCGACACAGGCACTCCACCAACTGAGCAAACCCTGATGAAGATCCTCTACGATGACAAAAACCTTTATATCGCTTTTAAATGCTTTCAGGAGGACCCGGCTACCATAGAAAGGCGATTGGGAAGGCGTGATACGTTTCCTGGCGACTGGGTAGAGATTAATATTGACAGCTACAACGACGACCGCACAGCATTCTCTTTTACCGCTTCATCTTCCGGAGTAAAAAGCGACGAATTTGTTTCAAACAATGACAACTTCGACAGCAGTTGGAATCCCATCTGGTATCTCAGCACCAAGGTTAACGAAGACAGCTGGACTGCGGAGATCAGAGTACCGCTCAGCCAATTGCGATTTAGTAAAGCGCAAGACCAGGTTTGGGGCCTGCAAGCTACGCGTCGTTACTTTAATAATGAGGAAAGATCCTTATGGCAGGAAATAGATGCCAACCCCCCGGGCTGGGTAAGCGAATTTGGTGAATTACACGGTCTGATAGGCTTAAAACCCCAAAAACAACTGGAGATCCAACCTTACTCTTTGAGTCAGTTAGATACCTACGAAAAAGAACCGGGAAATCCTTTCCGTGATGGAAGTGATTCAAAATTTGCAGGCGGACTGGACGCTAAGATTGGAATTACCAACGATCTAACCCTTGATCTCACCATCAATCCCGATTTCGGACAGGTAGATGCCGATCCCGGAGCTATTGCGCTTGACGGTTTTGAGATCTTCTTTCAGGAGCGAAGGCCCTTTTTTGTGGAGAATAAAAATGTATTCGATTTCAGACTTGGAGGAGGCCCTGATAATTTATTTTTCTCAAGACGGATTGGAAGAACTCCCCAGGGTTTTACCACAGCTGATTCCAATCTGGGTGAGTTTGAGGATATTCCAAACTTCACCACCATACTTGGCGCTGCCAAGTTCAGTGGAAAAACGGCAAATGGATGGTCCATTGGCTTATTGGAGAGTGTTACGGCCAAGGAATTCGGTGAAATTAAATTGGATAACCGTCCGGATGTCATCAATGGTCTGCCGGTATTGGGTACTGAACGCAAGGAGATTGTAGAGCCGATGACCAACTACCTGGTTGGCAGATTACAAAAAGACTTCAATGATCGTAATTCCTACGTAGGCGGGATTTTCACGGCAACCAACAGAAACCTGGAGGGAAATCTCGATTTTTTACATAAGTCGGCCTACAGTGGGGGGCTCGACTTTAAACACAATTGGAAAAACAGGACCTACTATGTGGAAGGTGTTTTCTCTTTTAGCAAGGTACTGGGAAGTGAGGATGCCATAGAACAAACTCAGCGTTCTCTTACGCATCTTTTTCAGCGAACTGATGCTGGACATGTAGAGGTAGATAGCACCAGAACTTCCTTAAGCGGCACAGGCGGGCGGATAGAGATCGGGAAAAGCGGAGGTGGCAACTGGCGTTATAATTTGGGAGGATTTTGGAAATCCCCTGAGCTGGAACTCAATGATATCGGTTTTTTAAGACAGGCTGATGATTTTAGACAATACGCCAATGTGAGAAGGGTATTTAACAAGCCAACCTCCTGGTTCAGGCAGGCGACTTTTGGAGCGGAATTTTCTACTGCTTTTGATTTTGAAGGGAATTACAACAGAATACAATATGAAGCTTTTGGATTTGTCAATTTTACCAATAACTACTTCGTAGATTTCGGAGCTGCTCATAAGCCCAGGATTTTTGTCAATACGTTTTTGAGGGGTGGACCCAGATGGCGATACAACGAAGAAAATTATTGGTTTCTGTTTGTCGGAACAGACCAAAGAAAAAAATTGAGCGTTGTTGCCGGCACGGTAAATTCGCAAGCCACTCAGGATAATTTTTCTTTTTACCGCTACCGCCTGAGTTTTAATTATCAACCCATTAACGCTATGAGCATTTCGCTTGACACTGAATATTCTCAAAATCCAAGTCGGACTCAATACGTCAACGAACGGAGTTTTAACGGGCAGCCCAGATATATTCTCGGAGCTATCGATCAGGAAACCCTCAGTACAACGCTAAGGATTAACTACAACCTCAACCCAGACCTCAGCCTTCAATACTATGCACAGCCTTTTATTTTTAAGGCTGATTTCTCCGATTTTAATTACGTTGTGAATTCCACCGCATCAAACCTTGAAAATCGAATAAGTCTGTATGATGGAGATCAGATTCAACTCAACAATGGCAGCTATGAGGTGGACGAAGATCGCAACGGGTTGACAGATTACAGTTTTGCAGATCCCGATTTTGTCTTTGTTCAGTTTCGTTCCAACCTCGTTCTGCGGTGGGAGTATATTCCGGGTTCGGAAATATTCCTGGTCTGGTCACAGGGAATTACCGCAAGTGGTGATGTAAACAACAATTTTGGAACTATTATCGAGGACCAGCTGTTAAACCAAAAAGCAAATAACACCTTTCTGTTAAAAGCTACTTATCGCTTTAATCTGTAGAATTAGAATTCACCCATTTTCTGGCATTCATTTCATCAATAAACCCCCGAAATTGCCAGTCAGAATTCAAATGGCGCGACATTTCAATATATTTTTCAATCTTCTTCCTGATCTCATCCTGATCCGCGATATAGGCTATTTTAAGCTGCAGTCCTGATTTACTAGCGGCCACATCCATGAATGTGATATCAACCATTCTTATTGGCTTCCACTCCACACTTTCTGTTCTTAAGGTGTGTACGATCTGGTATTTAGAAGTTTCAGATCTCGGATCTTTAAAAAAGAGTGCATTGGCTTGCTCGATCTCCGCCGAAGTGACATGACCGTGGAATTCCCATTTAATCCCTTCTTTTTCCCAAAATGTCTGAAATGGCATAGAACAGCTATCTTAAGTCTCATTAAAGTATAAAAAAATCTAGTAAATTCAATCAAAAATCCCGGTATTCACCTGACAGGTAAGCGTTTGCTTTCTCTTCCTTAAATCTTGCATTTTCGCTGTCCCAGTGTAATTTTTTATTGGGAAACCGACCGGCTATAACACCTAATAGAATCGTCTCAGTTAGTCTCGCAGAATAAGAAAAAGGAGCCGTACACTTGTCTGCACCTAAACAGGCGTCCACGAATTGGTGATAGTGCTTATCACCTTCCAGAGCATAGTTGCGAACGGGTTCACCAATCTGTCCTGAAGACACGAAAGGGTTTACGTCAATTTCTTTGTATTCCCCATTGACAATGTGTCTTGGCAATTCCATAAAGTGTGGTAGGAGTAATTTGCCTTTTTCACCTATAAACATAGCACCCTGTAGAGGCAATTTATCTTTATTCGGCAGCTTGAGATCTTTCTGGCTATGGGGTGCACCCTTCCCGTCATACCAAACCCATTTTAAAGTCTCAGTAGTAAATGGTGTTCCGGGAAATTCGTAGGTAACCGAATTCACTTCCGGATATCCGAACCCGTTGGGCCTGCGGCATTTGTTCTTTACGGTAAAAGGCACATCGAGTTCCAGGGCATTATAAGGCGTATCAAAAATATGCACTCCCATATCCCCAAGGGTACCGCAGCCAAAATCGACCAGCTTTCGCCAATTTGCCGGATGATAAACCTGATGCTTGTATGGTCTGCTTGCAGAAGTACCCAACCAAAGGTTCCAGCTTAAATGTTCAGGTACGGGATCCGAACCGACGGGAACTGGCCCGTCATATCCCCAATTTTTGGGAGACCAGGCGCGTACGCAGGAGACTTTCCCGATGATCCCGGACTGGATCAGCAGAGTGGCCAATTTATAATCGTAGAAAGAATGTACCTGTATCCCCATTTGGGTAATCAGATCCTTTTCTTCCGCGAGCTTTCGCATTGCCCTTACTTCAGAAACCTGATGCGCCAGGGGTTTTTGACAATAAACCGGTTTATCGAGCTGCATAGCCAGCATTGAAGCGGGTGCATGAGTGTGATCAGGGGTTGAAACGATAACAGCATCAATCTCATTTGCCATTTGAGAAAAGAGCAGGCGATAATCAGAAAATCCCCTGGCGCCGGGATGCATTTGAAGGGCGGCTTCAAGGTTTTTTGAATCCACGTCGCAAAGAGCGACTACTTTAACTCGCTTGTGGGACGAGACCGATTTAAGGTCTTCCGCTCCCATTCCCCCTACCCCTATATGAGCTGTTCGCAACATCTTATCTTGAGATGCAGGCCAAACGGCTGAAGGAAGAAGGGAAACGGATGAAGCAACCGCCGTATTTTTGAGGAATTCGCGCCTTTTCATAGCTGATAAAATGTTGGAGGGTTATCAATAATTTGTATTCGCCAGATGTATTATACTGAATTAAAAGTAACGAATTAGATCGAACCCTATCATTCCTACCCCAAAATTGAGTCTACACCTGAGACAAACGATCCATAAGCGAAGGCAGAACGAGTTCGTCTAGTAAAGGCTGAACCTTAGGATCTGTGCAATTGATCAACAGGGAAATAACTGTCTTATGCTCTGGATAGATAAAGAAATTGCTGTATCCACCAACGCCGTTACCTACATGGCCAATAAGCAGTCTGCCCATTTTATCAGCACTCACCTGCCAACCCAATCCATAATGTGTAGAATAGCCGTTGACCTTTTGAGGAATAAGAAATTCCTTCATCACCTCAGGACTAACTAAGCTCTTTTCAAGAACCGCCAGACCAAATTTGGCCAGATCTCCGGATGTGGAAAGATATCCGCCCCCTGCCAGTTTATAGCGATTATCCACGGGTACCGCAGGACGAAATCCAGAATTTATCCTTGAATAAGGCACAGCCATATCTTCCGGGATCTCTCCAGGGATCTCCACCGTGGTATTCTTCATTCCGAGGGGATTTAGGATTTCGTTTTGCACATAGGTTGAAAAAGGCACACCACTCACCTCTTCCATTGCCAGAGAAATAAGTACCCAATCAAAACTGTTGTACAGATAACTGGTTCCCGGTCTAAAGAGTAATGAATCTTTCTGGAACAATTCCAGACTTTCTTTTATAGTGTACGGCTTGTTAAGAGCGTATTCCTTGCCCTTGTATCCACGAATACCGGCGGTATGTGCTGCGAGTTGCCGTATAGTAAAGTCAAATTTTTTCTTGGGAAAATAGGGGACGTAGTCATAAAAAGACTTGTCCAGATCGATCTGTTCTGCCATCACCATCTTTGCCAACGCCATGGAGGCAATAGGTTTGGAGGCGCTTGCGATTCTAAAAATAGTGTTTTGAGGGTCCACCGGTTTTCGTCTCTCAATATCCGCCCACCCGTAACCCTTTTGGAAGACCTGTTTTCCTTGCTTTAGAATGGTGATGGCCATTCCGGGCACTTTGGCATCATCAATCCATTCCTGAAATGGCAAGTTAAACAGAGCTGAAAAGTCTGTTGTGTGTTCCTGAGAATTTGGCTTAAAAAACCTATTTAGAAAATTAGATAAATGTCCCATATTAATTTCGGTATATCAATTTCCCGCGGTATAAAATTTCTACTGAGACCGAATCAGGTCGATTAAAACTTACAACGTCGCCAGTTCCTCTGATTACACCTCTTAATAATTGTTGTGGATTAATGAGCATGTCATTACTCCCTCTGTGATTAATAATCACTTCTTCTGCCACCATGGTTTCGGCTTCAATTCTGGAATCCCCGGCTGCAATAGTGGCGTTAAGTCTTTGTACGCTGCCCCTAAGCTTAAAATAAGCAATCCCATTGGCAACCAACTGCAGATTCTGGCTATCAACAGTAAGGTCGAATGAGCCATCCGTTGTTTCTGTTTCAGGATTGTTAAAGCTTTCAGTGATTAGGGTCAGATCCGAAAAATCCAGGGTGCCTTCACTACGAATTGGCCAGCCCGTGCTGCTTCGAATCTCATTGATATCAGGAGAGGTCACATAGATAGTTGTAAGCCCGTATTCCCTGAAGAAATTGCAATTATTGGTATTTCGCAAAATCAAAATGTTGTCTTCCACTATTGCGCTTACCTCATTTCTTAAATACTCTCCTGTTTCTATGACAACTTGTTGTTGGGGACCCGAACTTACTACGAGTCTCACCCCCTCAAAAACGGTGATTTTTTCGAAATTTTCAAGGGTTACTTCCTCCTGTATAAGATCACCCGCATTCTGTAAGCAATCGGGGACGTTTTCTCCCTTGCAGCCCATGGAAAACATGGCAATACCTATAACGAAATATGAAAGTATCTCGGTTTTTTTCATAATCTGATTCCTATTCCCAATTCAACAGCTTCAGCTTTTGCAGCATGCGATTTAAGACTCAGGGCTGCAAACCACTTATCCCCAAAATATCGCTTCACTCCTACTCTATTGTACACCCGACCTTCAAAATCGAAGGGGTAATAAATATAATACCCCAGTTGGGTGATCACACTGAGCTTATGGATAAACAATTCATGTCCCACAAACATACCCACTCTTTTAAAATCTGTGGCTGGATCTACTTCGATTTCAGGGAAGGAGACCGACTGAAACCTGATCAGTTCTTTGAGGAAATTAGAATAAAAAACGTCGGTTCCCAATTGGATTGCGCTTGATTTACCAAGGCGTTTATCGGCATAAGCCGAAAAAATATAAAAGGGATACTGCCCTGTATTAATGACATCACTTTCGTTGAGACCTGTTCTGAAAACCAGGTTCATCCTAACAGATTCTTTAATTGCAGGTTTTTCTATAGTGATAAACTCTGTATCCCCGTTTCCGCTGAGACTGTATGTTAATCCGGCATTAAAAGCAAAGGTATTTGTGGAAGTATTAGGAGCTTTTACGTTAGCGTTAGAATAATGGATCAGGGATATTCCCGCCTTAAACCCCAGGTTTTTATATATCCGAGGCCTTTGATAGTTAAAGACCAAAAATGTAGAACTCATCAGGTGTGAGCCATAGGCATTGTTCCTGAAATTCTCTTCTTTATCATAGGGGTTGGTATTGTATGCAATGCCTTGTCCGATGCGGAATTGCAGCTTACGTTTTAGCAGGTAGAAATTGTAGTGCAGGTAAACGCCCAAATTATGCCCCAGGGTGCTATTATTCATATCCTGGTACACCACCGAAAATCCGGTGTCGGGAAAATTAAAAGGCGCTTCCCACCCTTCATACCCGAAAGTCTGCTTATTGAAACCCAGGATCACCCCCGACGGATGTTCTCTTATCAAATGAGAAATATCTGTATTGTGCAGGAGAATAGAACCGTAAAAGGGTGTTACATCCATGTTCCAGTGAACGGGGTCCTTTTCTTGCTGTGCAAGTCCTACAGTGGCGCATAGTAGGCAAAATAATAAGCTCAAGATTCTCATGGGAGGTAAAAATAGGAATAATTAGGCTGGGGATTTCGAGAATATATCAGACCAAAATTAAAATATCGCCTTGGCAATCTCCCTGATGTTGTCACTCTTCCCCATGGAATAATAGTGCAAAACAGGCGCCCCGGCCGCCTTGAGTTCTTTTGACTGATAAATGGCCCATTCTATTCCCACCTTCCTCACTTCTTTGTTAGATTTACACTTCTCCACTTCATCTATAAGATCCTGGGGCAGATCAATACGGAAGACCTGAGGGAGTAGTTGCAGATGCCGCTTTATCGCGATAGGCTTTATACCCGGAATAATAGGCACATCAATTCCTGCTTCACGTGCAGCCATTACAAAGTCGTAATACTTTTGATTGTCAAAAAACATCTGTGTTACGATGTACTGAGCCCCGAGATCGACCTTTTTCTTGAGCCATTTCAGATCGGTTTTCATCGATGGAGCCTCCATGTGTTTTTCCGGATATCCCGCAACCCCGATACAAAAGTCGGAACAATTATCTGTTTCTATCACTTCGTGTAGGTACTGCCCCATATTGAGGTTTTTGATTTGAAGGACCAGGTCTGATGCGTATTTATGTCCTCCCTCTGTCGGTTCAAAATATTGCTCTTCCTTCATAGCGTCCCCCCTTAAGGCCATAATATTGTCAATCCCCAGATAGTGACAATCCACCAGAAGGTATTCTGTTTCTTCGCGGGTAAATCCTCCGCAGAGTACATGAGGTATGGTGTCCACATCGTATTTGTGTTTTATGGAGGCACAAATACCAACGGTTCCCGGACGCATCCTCGTCAACTTTTTGTCGTATAAACCATCCTTGTCTATGTAAACGTATTCTTCTCTGGAGGTGGTGACGTCTATAAATGGTGGCTTGAACTCCATCAAAGGGTCAATATTGTCATAGAGCTCCTGAATACTCCTCCCCTTTACGGGCGGAATGATCTCAAAAGAAAACAAGGTTTTCCCCTTAGCTCTTTTTATATGTTCGGTTACTTTCATTCTCTGTACATTTATTCATTTACCAGGTTTGGCGCCAACCACTTCCTTGCATCCTCCAAAGAAATTCCTTTTCGTTCAGCGTAGTCTGATAATTGATCCTCTGTTATTTTACCTACTCCAAAATAGCGGGCTTCCGGATGAGCAAAATAGTATCCACTCACGCTGGCTGAGGGCCACATTGCAAGGCTTTCGGTTAATTTCACTCCAATTCTTTCCTCAACCTTTAAAATCTGCCAGATGGTATTCTTCTCCAGGTGATCTGGACAGGCAGGATATCCGGGGGCGGGCCTGATACCTTTGTAATCCTCTCGAATCAGTTCTTCGTTGCTGAGTGATTCTCTCGAGGCATAGCCCCAGTAGTTTATTCGGACTTCCCTGTGCAAATACTCAGCGAAAGCCTCTGCTAATCGATCTGCCAAAGCCTTCACCATGATAGCATTGTAATCATCGAGGGAATCTTCGTACTGCTTGGCCAATTCTTCAGAACCAAATCCTGCGGTAACACAGAAACAGCCTATAAAATCATTAATTCCAGACGACTTGGGGGCTATAAAATCGGCAAGAGCGAGATAAGGCACTCCCTGCTTTTTCTTTAGTTGCTGCCTCAGTGTCCTAAAGACAAATGATTGCTTGCATTCTTTTAGCTGAACCTCAATATCGTCATTTATAGCATTTGCCGGGAAAAGGCCAAAAACTGCCTTTGCTTTCAACAATTTCTTTTCAACTATGGTATTCAACATTTTCTGAGCATCCTCAAATAGACTAGTAGCCTGTTCCCCGACTACCTTATCTTTCAAGATGGCCGGGAATTTTCCATGTAGATCCCAGCTTCTGAAAAAAGGCGTCCAGTCGATATACGGCTTAAGAAGGTTGAGATCCAAGTCTTCCATCACATGTATGCCAGGCTTTTCAGGTTTTCGAATTTCTGATCCGCTCAAGGACAATACCAATTTGTTCCTCCTCGCTTCCTCTAAACTGAGATAGGTCTTTTTCCTGCCTCTGCCCAAAAAATTTTCCCTAAAACTGGCATAAGTCAGTTTTAGCTCGTTTTTGTAAGCTTCTGAGTGTTCTTTCTGCAAGAGGTCACCTACAACCGTAACTGCCCTTGAAGCATCATTGACATGTACAACTGCAGCTCTGTATTGAGGGTCTATCTTTACCGCCGTATGGGCCTTGCTTGTGGTAGCTCCTCCTATAAGCAAAGGGATCTTGAAATTTTGTAGCTCCATTTCTTTTGCCAGAAATACCATTTCATCCAGGGAGGGTGTAATTAGCCCGCTTAAGCCGATAATATCTGCCTGATGCTCTATGGCTTTTTGTATGATCTTTTCAGGCGGAACCATGACTCCCAGATCAATGATTTCGTAATTGTTACAGGCGAG
>JABDQM010000133.1 GCA_013042315.1 Flavobacteriaceae bacterium
GAATTCATGGTTACCGTGTCCCTGTTGCCCTGAGCAACTCGCATATCCTGATTCATGGAGGAGGCTTTCCTGCTTAAGATCCTCGATCCTTGGAGAAAATCATAGAAGAGTTCGTTCTGAAGGGTGCCTCCAATCTTAGCAAAACTGAGGCTATCCCTTTGAGCATTGATTTCAATCTCACCATTCTCGACAATTACAGGTATGTTCTCCTGTCCACGCCCGAAGAAAATATAATGGAGTTCCGGACTCTCAATAGGTCCACCTTTAAAAACAAATGCTCCCTCCTTAACTTCTGCCGTATCTATCGTAATCAACTGGTTATTCTCCCCGTACCTTCGCAGTGTGAGTTCCGTACCTTCTGTATTCTCACCTTCTACAGATCCTTCAATTATGTAGCCGTTATAGCTTTTCTCACATGCTGCAATAAGCAACACCATGCATAGAGGAATCAAAAATTTCTTCATGTCTTCAAATTTTTGCCAAAGGTAGAGATAAGAGCCCCAATAAAAAAGCCCTTAACACAGGCTTATGTCTAAGGGCTTAATAAGTTAAAAAAGGTTATTTAGAACTGATATCTAAGGCCGAGGGCGATGTCGAAATCAAAATTATCAGAGAAATCATCATATCCCACCAACCCAATTTCAGGTCGGAAATCGAGTGATATCAACAAGGGGATATCAAAATTGTATTCAATTCCGATTACTCCTGCACCGAACAGGAAGAGTCCGCCATCCGGAACACTACCGTTGGAGCCTGCAGAAAAATCTACACTTCCGAGTCCGCCACCTACACCGTAAAACCAATTAAAATTTCCATCCAGGGGCTGTACCCATTGATAAACTCCAGTAAGCTTGAAGGCGTCGAAGTTCCTGCTATCACGCCATCCCAAATCAATTTCAATTCGGTTGGCACGGGAGATCGACTTCTGGTAGGATATTTCTGCACCAAACCCATCACTGTCGCCCAATCGCAGGCCGAGCGCGTGATCTGAAATAGACTGGGCACTTACAGCTAAGGTTGCTGTTAGAAAGAAGAATAGAGCTAATTTGAAAATCTTCATAGTTAAAATATTTAGTTGTTAAATTTAAGGATTGCAAGAGGTTCTTGTGTTAAGAATAACTTAATTTTAGAACTTCAAAATATGACTTCTTTGCCTGAAATACCTTTTCACGAAATTGCACAAAGATTAGAAGGTTCTTTTCATTCAGACATACTTACGAGGAATTTGTATGCCACGGATGCCTCAGTATACCGAAAAATTCCCATTGCGGTCGCTTTTCCAAGAAATACTGATGATCTCAAAAAATTAATCCTGTTCGCGTCTAAGCATCAGCTTGGAATTATCCCCAGAACCGCCGGTACTTCCCTTGCCGGGCAATGTGTAGGTGAAGGCATTGTCATTGATGTTTCAAAGCATTTTACAAAAATCCTCGATCTGGACCTCACTAAAAAACAGGTTACGGTACAGCCGGGCGTGATTCGCGATGAGCTCAATACTTATTTACAAGAACACGGTTTATTCTTTGGCCCTAACACTTCAACTTCAAATCGCTGCATGATAGGGGGGATGGTAGGCAATAATTCCAGTGGCACTACTTCCATCCAATACGGGGTTACCAGGGATAAGGTAGTTGCCCTAAAAACGTTGCTGTCAGACGGCACAGAAGCTGAATTCAGGGAACTTTCTTCAGAAGATTACCAAAGCAAAGCAAATCTAGACTCACTTGAAGGAAACATCTATAAAGAATTATACAAACTGCTGTCTGATAAAGAGATACAGTCAAATATTCAGAAGGATTTTCCCAAAGAAAGTATCCACCGGCGCAATACGGGTTACGCCCTTGACGCACTTTTAAGCAATGAGCTTTTTTCGGGTGATAATCCCGAAATAAATTTGTGTCAACTCCTTAGCGGGAGCGAAGGCACCCTTGCTTTTACCACCGAAATTACGCTTCAATTAGATCCGCTTCCACCGGCAAAATCTGCCATGGTAGTCACGCATTATTCCACCCTGGAAGCATGCCTTGCCGATGTTGCCCCCGTCATGAAACATCAGTTGCACACTTGTGAGATGATGGATAAGGTGATCCTCGATTGTACAAAAAACAATAAAACCCATCAGGCCAACCGATTCTTTGTGGACGGAGATCCGGCTGCTTTGCTGATGCTGGAAGTGCGTTCCGAGACAAGGGAAGACCTTGATATCCTCCTTCATCAACTCACAGCAACCATTGAGGCCTCAGGGAAAAGCTATGCCAGCCCAGTTTTATACGGAGATCAGATTAAAAGTGCCCTGGAACTCCGAAAGGCGGGCTTAGGACTGTTGGGCAATATGGTAGGGGACAGGAAAGCTGTGGCCTGCATAGAAGACACAGCAGTGGCGTTAGAGGACCTTAAAGACTTTATAGGGGAATTCAGTGAGATTATGAGGCAGTACAAGCAAGAAGCTGTCTATTACGCCCATGCAGGAGCTGGTGAATTGCACCTTCGGCCTATTTTAAACCTCAAGAAAAAGGAAGATGTGGTGCTGTTCAGGAAGATCACCACAGAGGTTGCGCATCTGACAAAGAAATACAGAGGGTCATTTAGTGGCGAGCACGGCGATGGTATTGTAAGGGCCGAGTTTATTCCTCTGATGATAGGGGAAAAGAATTACGAAGTATTGCGAAAGGTGAAAAGTGTTTTTGACCCTCATAATATCTTTAACCCGGGAAAGATCGTAGATCCCTTCCCTATGGATGCGTCTTTGCGGTACGAGGTAGAAAGGGAAGAACCGGATATTAAAACCTTGCTCGATTTTAGCGACAGCGAAGGAATACTCAAAGCAGCAGAAAAGTGTAATGGCAGCGGGGATTGCCGCAAAACAGAACATGCCGGTGGAGGAATGTGTCCCAGCTACCACGCTACCCGAAATGAAAAAGACACCACCCGGGGTAGAGCCAATGTCCTCAGGGAAATGCTTACGCATAACGATAGGGAAAATAAATTCGACGCTGAAGAATTAAAGGAGGTATTCGATTTATGTCTCAGTTGCAAGGCCTGCGGAAGCGAATGCCCCAGCAATGTGGACGTTGCCACCCTGAAATCTGAATTTTCGTACCAATACCAGGAAAAGCACGGGTATTCAATGCGGAGCCGACTTTTCGCACATAACACTACTGCCAATAAATGGGCTTCCCGATTCCCGGG
>JABDQM010000135.1 GCA_013042315.1 Flavobacteriaceae bacterium
TTTTTCTGTATTATTCGTTCCTGGGCGTATTCGATCTGCTCGTGCTGTTCGAGGTCTATTCCGGAGTCCTTTTTCGTTTTGGAGAACATCTGAATCCTTATCTTTAACTACAAAGATAGATGAAATCGGATTTTAAGAGCCTGCGAATTGAAGGCAAAATCTTCAAATATTCTATAGATATGGAATCCACCGTATATCATCAGCCTATACATTAAAAAAAATGAAGTAATGGACATAAATAAAATCCGGAAATCATTCCCGGTTGTAAAACAATCTCTTTATGTGAACACTGCTGCCATAGGGTTGATGTCTGAAGATCTCCAGGAATGGAGACAGGAACACGATCTCGACTTTTTAATCGGAGGTAGTGAGATGAAAATGGATAGTTTTCATATGATCTCCGGTGTCAGGGATACGCTTGGAAAATTCCTTGGATGTGATCGCAACAGAATTACACTTAGCCCTAATTTTTCCCTGGCATTAAATACAGTACTTGAAGGTTTGCCAAAAGAAAATAATGTCCTCTTGTTACAGAGCGATTACCCATCTGTGAACTGGCCTTTTGAGAGCAGGGACTTTAATTTGACCTATGCAAAAATCGATGATAAAGTAGAAAGCCATATTGAGGAGAAACTGAAGAATGGAAAGTTTAACGTCTTTGCTTTTAGCCTTGTACAATGGGAGAATGGGTTAATGATTTCGAGTGAATTTATAAGGTATATAAGAGAACAGTATCCCGATCTGTTGATGATAGCTGATGGAACTCAGTATTGCGGAGCCTTCGATTTTAATTTCGATAATTCAGGTCTGGACATCCTGGGCGGCAGCGGGTATAAATGGCTGTTGGCGGGAACGGGGAACGGGTATATGTTATTTTCCGAAAGGGCCTCAGAGCGTCTTTCTCTAAAATCGATCGGCTTTAATTCAGTGAATGGGAATATAGAGGCAAAAAACGATATTCGCCTTGCCAAACGTTTAGAACCCGGTCATCTGGACAGTACATGTTTCGGAAGTCTTGATTTTTCGATTAAAAAACTCATGGAATGGGATATCAAGAACATTGAAGAGCACAACAAAGCTTTGATAGAGAAGGCCAGAGAATCACTGCTCGGACTCGATTTACTGGATATAGCGGTTGCAAAGCGCAAGACTCATGGTAGCATCCTGAACATCAGGGGAGGGGAAGAATTGTTTTCCTATTTAAGCGATAATAATGTGTGTTGTTCCCGGCGTGGCGGAGGAATCCGACTTAGTTTTCATCTATACAACTCAGAATCTGATGTAAACACCATTGTGGATATCCTGAAATCAGCCCCATCTTCCTTAAGTTCTTATAAAAATTAAGGGGGTAATATTAGCAATGTCAGTTTATTGTTACTTAATTATTAGGAATTTGATAATAATTCGTTAAACGTTGTAAATGAGATATTTAATACATTAATTTTGCCTCGAATTTTAAAACCGTGTAAGATGGCAATTTCTAAACAATACTTAAAAACTAAACCTGTAGTTAAAGTAACCTTTACTGTACCTGCAGAAGATGCAAAAAAAGTAGCCGTAGTTGGCGACTTTAACAACTGGAACCCAAAAGGGAGCATGTTGAAAAAACTTAAAAACGGAAACTTCAAAGGGACTTTTGATCTTCCAAAAGAGAACTCTTATGAATTCCGTTACCTCGTTGATGGGGCTTATGTAAACGAAGCAGAAGCTGATCGTTATCAGTGGAACGACTTCGCCGGTGCTGAGAACGCCGTAATAGAGCTTTAATCCAGGAGGTTAGAAAAAATTAGAATCCGGAGTCTGTAAAAGGCTCCGGATTTTTTTGTCCATATATTATCAGAGGATGAATTCGCGGACTTAAACAGCTACCATCCCTTTGATGTGTGGATGAGGGTCATAATCGAGAAGCGTGAAGTCCTCAAATTTAAAATCGAAAATATCTTTTACTTCCGGATTCAGGACCATTTTAGGAAGTGGCCTGGGGTCCCTGCTCAGTTGTAATTCGATCTGCTCCATATGATTGTTGTAGATATGGGCATCCCCAAAGGTGTGGATGAATTC
>JABDQM010000136.1 GCA_013042315.1 Flavobacteriaceae bacterium
GACGTCACTTACAGGGTGTACGACTTTGACCGCAGGGATAAGGAAGGTAATTTGAGGGAATTACATACAGATCTGGCTCTGGATGCGATAGATTTTGAAAAGAAGGATGATTTCAAAGTGAACTATGAGCGAACTATCGACAAGGTAAACCCCATGGTTTCTTGTCCTTATTTCAAAACCAATTTTATTGAGTTGCAAGAGAATCTGACTCAGAATACAACGGACAGGGATTCCTTTACCATATATATGTGTGTGGAAGGGATGGCAGAGATTGCCAATGAGGCAGGATCCGAATCTATCCAAAAAGGGGAGACTATCCTCCTTCCTGCTATCTCCAAATCCATCAGCATACGAACTTCTGGATGTAAACTTCTGGAAGTAGTCCTTTAAAAGAAAAAGGGTTTTTTCTTGAAGGACGAACTCTAAAGGTTATTTTTGTACAAAACAATTTCAAATGTCAAATATTCGCGATCTAAAGAAAGATATCAACTACGTGCTGGGGGATATCATTGAAGCAGTTTATATCATGGAGGAGTCGAACAACACCACAGGCTCAAAAGAAGGGAGTGAAATCATCGACAAAGCCATAGCTACCTTTGACGATCTTATCGCCAAGGTGAATCAAAAAGACGTGGAGAACAGAAAAGCCCATCTCAAAGGAGTTCGCCAAGAATTGGAAAAGGAGGCGACCAGCCTTGTCAAAAAACTAAATAAACTGGGATAACCAGAGTTTTATTCGGAGGCTCTTAGATCCAGATACTTCTTTAGAGCCTTGCCGTACTTGCCCTGCGCTACTTCCGGGCTGAGGAGGAGGTAGAGAGAATCCAGATACTTTACATTGGCGTCTGCCACTTCTGTGAGTGCAATAAATGGTGCAACATCCGAATTTGCATTGCTCATAGCGTAATTGAGGGCGTAAAGATAACTTCGCTTGATATTCTGCTCATTTGCTTTTTGGAGTGAATCCAGAGCCGTAGGATTGCTCAAGAGGACTGAATCCTGGGAGGCCTGTAACAATTCCAGGTTCTGAGCGTTGAATCTGCTCATCACTTCCTTGTATTCCTCCAGTTTCTTCTGCGTATCAGATCCCTCAATGACGGCCTTGGAATCAAAGGCATTCCAAATTGTATTAATAGTGATCTTCCCGGGTTCTCCAAAGAAGGTGATCCTGTCATTAATGTCATTGTTGTCGTCTTTTTTCAGGTAGAGATAATAAATCTCAGGACTTTCCAACTTCGTTTCAAACAAAAAATCTCCCCTTCCCCTCATCTCGAGGGAATCAAGAGTTACTAATACTGAATCCTCCACTTTCTGCAGGTAGAGGGTTCCTTTTTTTAACCCTTTGACGTTGCCGGCGACTTCCATCTTCAACGCATCATTATTCCCGCAGGAACTAATGAATACAACAAAGAGCAGGCAAAAAGACAGGTACTTCATACTTTGTAAATTTGGCGCTAATATCTATAAACTTTACCTAATACTAAACTTTAGAGGCAACTTCCATGAGCAGTCCACAAATATAAGCTCCGGCTGTTCCAACGACATAACCCAGTACGGCCAGTAGTATACCCACAGAAGTAAGCGAAGGGTGAAATTCAGCGGCCACCACCGGTGCCGAAGCTGCTCCTCCCACATTGGCCTGACTCCCCACGGCTAGAAAGAAAAAAGGAGCCTTGATCAGTTTGGCGACCAGGATAAGCAAACCGGCATGGATAGAGATCCAAATAAGGCCAATTAGGATAAGTCCCGGATTTTCAAGGACTTTTCCGAGATCCATTTTCATCCCTATGGTTGCGACCAGGATATAGATAAACAAACCTCCTATCTTACTGGCTCCCGCACCCTCGTAGAGTTTAGCTTTAGTGAACGACAACAAAATTCCTACTGTGGTAGCGAAAACAACCATCCACAAAAACTCTGATCCCAGGGAGGACAGGGCTTTCTCTTTATTGCGGATTACCTCAAAATTAGACTGCAGAAAGTCGGTAAAATGAAAGCCGAGAAAATGCGCAATTCCAACTCCCGTAAAAGCGAGACAAGTAAGAATGATGTAGTCTTTTAAGGTAGGTATTCTCGCAATTTTGGCAGAATAGGCCGAAACCTTCGCTCTGAGGTTGTCTATTGAACTCGTATCAGCCTTAAGCCATCGGTCAATTTTTTCTGTTTTGCCTATTCCGAGTAGGATAATGGCCATCCAGATATTAGCTACGACGATATCGATAAGGATCATCCCCCCAAAGTTGGCAGGATTGTACTGAAAAACCTCCAGCATAGCAGCCTGGTTAGCACCTCCGCCAATCCAGCTTCCCGCAATGGTTGCCAGGCCCCTCCAAACGGCATCAAAACCTGCACCACCGACAGTTTCGGGGGAGAAAATGGAAACGATCAGAATTGCAATAGGTCCGCCAATGACAATACCAATAGTCCCCGTAAAAAACATGATCAGGGCTTTTGATCCAAGGTTGAGAATCGCCTTAAGATCTATACTCAGAGTCATAAGAATAAGGGCTGCCGGCAGCAAATAGCGGCTGGCGATATAGTATAAATTGGAAGATTCTTCTGAGATCAGGCCGAAGCTGGTAAACACTGCCGGTAGCATATAACACATCAGCAGGGTAGGGACTATTTTGTAAAATTTATTCCAAAATCCTGATTTAAAGGAAGAGGTGTAAAAAACAAATCCCAGGCAAAGGCAGAGTAGGCCAAGGATGACAGTATCATCCGTAAGAGGTAAATGATCCATTAATCTTTGGTTAGTTTGCTAAAGCACCAAATATAGAAATAAAAAAACGGGACTCTGATTCAATTCTTAGATATTGAGCCAATAGGTAAGCTTGAGGTTGATGGACCTTAGTTTTGGCATAAAAGAATTGACAAAATAATTGTCGTTGTACACCAGGAAAAGGTCAGAAAGTGGAGCAAAACGCCATTGTAGCCGCGAATTAATTCCCAGGTTATCCCGCTGGTTACTGTACTGAACCAAGGTAGACCAGAAGATCGATTTGCTGAAGGTCAGGTCAAACCTCGGGCTTATCAGCCAAATATTTGCACTGCCGAATGGTTCCGGTAATTCTATTTGGTCGTACCTGAAGTTCATGGAGACGATCGCTTTGGGCTGCAGGCGAAGATTTACCCCTCCTTCCAATGAAAAACGATCACCGTTAAAAAATCGTCCTACGGTAGGCTCTAGTGAATATGACAAAATACGTCGTCTATCTGATCGATACCGAAAATTGACCGAATTGTAATAGTAGCCCTGCTGCCCGGGTAGCGGTATGGCATCATCACTTCGGGTAGGGTCAAATTCGTCTAATAAATAGGTATACTGATGCGAAAATGAAACCTGTGCCTCAGATAAATCGTTAAACCGCACCTCCCAGTCCAGACGGGTTGTATAATCTGTATTTTGGAAATCACGGGTAGGGCTCCAGATAAAATTCGGTAAGAATCGTATACTGTGGTTTTGAATAATACCTCTTTCAGGCCAAAAGATCCTTCTCATGCTTAAAATGCCCTTGAATATATCGGTCCGACGGATAAAGCCCAGATCAGACTGATAATCTTCCCCTACAAATACAGCTTTGCTAAAAAAGTTCCAGTAACGGGAATTATATTCCAATTGCATTCCCGAAGAAAGGTCCTCATCCCTTCCTTCCGGTTCAAAGGATTTGTGCAAGAATAATCGACCGCTCCATAAATTGTCTTCCGATATCAGGTTGTAGTCAATTCCAGCAACCCTGTTAAACCGCTCTTCTTCAGCCAGAAAGTCGTAGTCTTGGGTAGACTGTCGGTTAATAAAGAAGAAGCCAATGTTGGAACGGGAAAATACCTGCTGTTGAACGGCCAGCATCATATTATTGTTGGAGGCAATTTCGTTGGCCTCATCGGCCTCAGTTTGAAGGTTGAGGAATCCAATTCGGAGTCGGTTGTTTAGTTTGCCACTGAGTCGTATCCCACCTATGATACTATTTTCAATGGTGTTATCAGCCGTATCCCGAGCAATACCAATACGTCTGGAAAAAAAGGGGTTACTGTCCCTGGAGTCACCAAAGTCTGCAAAGAGGTCAATATTATCAATAAAAAATTGCCGCCTTTCTGGAAGGCCAATTTCAAAACGCGTCAAGTTGGTTATCTGATTATCTACTTCTACCTGTGAAAAATCGGGATTTAGTGTGATATCGAGGTTCAGGCTATTCCCGATGGATACCTTGGCATCACCCCCCACTTTAAAATTATTTATCGAAGATTCATTTTCGAAATCCTGGGCATTGAGATAATTGATATACGGGATAACGGCAAACGGTGTTCTGGATTTACCAAGGGGTTTTTCAAAAACCATATCCCCCATAAAGGTTAGCCCGAAGATGTTCTGATTTTGTGGAATGCGCACCCAGGTACTATTTTCATTACTTTGGGTATCAAAGCGATAGCTGTTAAAACGCCATTTCGTTTCCCCTTCACGGAATTTAAATGAGGTTAAGGGAATCACCATTTCTGAGGTGTAATAGCCATCGTAGATCTTAGATTCTCCCCTCCACTTCACATCCCAGGAAATAGTAAATCCTCTAAGATCAAGACCACCTCCCGAAACCAGCCCTTCACGCCTCACTCCGTAGGGATTTGTTCCAAATAGAAAGGCGTTATTCCCATCATTAAAAGTGTCAAAAAGCAAGGTGATGTTATCGCTGTTCCCCGCTCGGAAATCCCTTCGCAGAGATTCTATGGCATAGTCTTTTCCTTGGGTATTAACCTTAATTCCTATATAGAGATTCTTGTCATCGTAGAGCATTTTTATATCAGATTGCTCTTTGGCGAGGATGGAGTCTACAGGAAAGTACTCCCAAAAATCTTTAGCACTTTCCGCTTCAGTCCAGATGGCTTCGTCAAGAATACCGTCAAGCTCAATAAAATCCTGAATGTATTTTACCTTGAACGACTTTTGTTTGCTGCTGAAGTTATTTTGAGAATAAGTCGTAAGGATACAAAACAAAATAAAGGGGATCATAAAGATCACCCTGCGTTTTATGCCTGTAGTTTTTAACATTCCGGCAAATTTAACAGTTTTAGACGTTAAGAAAATCCCAAAATTAAATGTACAATTTCTCGGGGGTAATCTGGAATTAAAATTATACGATTATATCAAACCCCAAATATTTCCCTTGCGGAAGTGAAGAAAGGGAAATTCTGGCGAGAAGATTTAACACTGTCTTAAATTCCCATTTTCTATTTTTACAAAAATTGTAAAGAAATATGAAGAAACTATTTCTGTTAATATTTGTCTTTAGTCAGATGTCTTATGCTAACCCACCTGTATGGGGAAAGACGGGTCATAGAGTAGTAGGGGAGGTAGCCGAAATGCACCTGAGCAGAAAAGCGAGGAAAGGTATAGATAAGATCCTCAATGGCAGATCTCTGGCTGCTGTCTCGAATTATGCAGACGATATTAAATCGGACACTTTATATCGCAAATACTACCCCTGGCACTATGTCAATTACGATGCCGACAAATCTTATAGAGATGAGGCGGTTAGTGAGGAAGGTGATATTGTCATGGCCATAGAGACCTGTATAGAAAAGGTAAAAAATAAACTAAACTCAAAGGCAGACAGAGAATTTTACCTCAAAATGCTGATTCATTTTGTAGGGGACCTTCATCAGCCACTTCACGCCGGATGGGCCGAAAACCGCGGGGGAAACGATATTAAAATTGAATGGTTTGGAAGGGAGAGCAATTTACACCGCTTGTGGGACTCAGATCTGATCGATAATTATGGGATGAGCTATACTGAACTCGCTGAAAATCTGCCAGAAATTTCAAAAGGGCAGCGGAAAATGATGCAGGCCGGGAATGTTTATGACTGGGTGGAAGAATCGCATCAACTGGCAAATTCTATTTATGCTTCTGTTGAATCAGGCGAAAGATTGGGTTATCGGTACAACTATCTCTATTGGGAAACCGTGGAGCAACAGTTGTTAAAAGGCGGACTAAGGCTCTCAGCCGTGCTGAATGAGATTTTTGATTAACGTTTGGAAATTTTATTACCCGAAATGCCACGTTGACGGCTACTCTTAAATCTCTTGGTATCGTCGGGGCGCAGTTTGGCGTGTTTTGTGGACCTGCCTTGCACTCGCTTTCTCCACATTCTGAAACTACTCGGTTTCATTTCCCGCCTCATGATCTCGATGGTTTCCTGTTCTGATATCCCGAACTGAAATTCTATAGCTTCAAATGGAGTGCGGTCTTCCCAAGCCATTTCAATGATGCGGTCTAATTCTCTTTCTGTAAAATCTTTTTTCATAGCCTTACAAAGGTAAGAAGAAATACATTTTTATTTAATTACACGAAAAGTGAGGTTGATCCGCTCCCCGATTTCCCGGGAGGTTTTAGGGATCTGATGTAGCCAATGATGTTGAGTACTCCCCTTCATAATCAACAGGCTGCCGTGCTCCAGGATCATCTTGTGCTTCCATTCAGGATTATCCTTGTGTTTAAAATGAAATCTGCGCTCTTCTCCAAGAGACAATGAAGCGATTACGGGATTTATCCCCAGTGAGGCTTCATCATCAGCGTGCCAGCCATTGCTGTCTTTCCCATTCCGGTATAAATTGAGCAGACAGGTGGTGAAGATGGTTGGCGCTGCTATTTTTTCTATTTCTTCCTTTGTTTCCTTGAGTTCATCTGTAAACTCATGGGGGTTCATAGTGATGTTTGAGTAGGAATAAGGTTGGCCGTTGTTCCCGTAAAGCGCAGTTAACCTGGGCTGAGGATAGGTTTTCCCGAATACTCGGATCTCGTCGTGCTGCCAGGCAATGGACGATCGCAAGCCCTGCATGAGTTGGTCTGCGCGATTTCTTGTCAGGAAATTAGGGTAGTAATAAATTTCACTTTGGGGCAGATCTATTTTATGAGAATTTAAGTGCTTCACCAGCTTAGGTTATGACTTTTTTCAACTGATTTCTGTATTCAGATGGATTTTGTCCCGTAAAAGCTTTGAAAGATTTATTAAAGTGTGAGAAGTTGTTGAAACCACTTTCAAAACACACCTCGGTTATGCTCATGGGTTGCTCTGCCAGCAATTTTGAGGCGTGAACCAGCCTGCATTCATTGACAAATTGCACAAAGGTCTTATTGGTGATCTTTTTAAAATAACGGCAAAAAGAGGGAACAGTCATACTCACCATGTCAGCGATCTCATCCAGAGAAATATCTTCCTTAAAATTTTGTTTTACATGATTAAAGACCACATTAATCCTGTCATTGTCCTTCACTTCTGTCTTCAGGGAAAAACCTGCGGCGTTAAGCACCTTGTAGTCCTGGGAGCCCGCGAGCTCATTGAGGATATTCAGAATGGAAAGTAGCCTTTGGAAATCGGTTTGGTATTCCAAAACTTCCATTTTCTCTCCAAGTTTTCTTTTGGTTTTACCCGAAAAAGCGATTCCGCCTGCAGCGAGATCAAAAAGTGACTTGATTTTCTTCATCTCAGGGATGTCAAAAAAGTCGCTCCCCAGAAAATCCTGTTTCATCTGTATAACGGTTTCTTTTTTGTTTCCTGTAAGTTTATCTGTAAGGCCACAATGTGGGAGATTACTGCCGATTAAGATTAGATCTCCATTAGTGTAATAGGAAACATGACTACCAATCTGGCGCTTTCCGGATCCTCCGTTGACGTAAACAAGTTCGATCTCGGGATGGTAATGCCAAACATTATTTTTATTTAGCCTGTCCTCATCAAATTTTTGGTACGTAAAAGAATTACCAAAATTGGGTTCTATGGCTTCAAAAGTAGGTTTCTGCTGTATCATATATGTCATATACGAACAAAGTTAGGTTCGTGGTTTCGTAAAAGACTGTGCAAATTTAACTTAAATATGTGCAATATTACCATTTAACGATTTATTAACGCTCACAGGAGTTAAAATAGAACACATAATGGAAAATTGTGCTGTAGTGAGAGGGAAATACCCGGGGTATGTTTGCAGTGAGATTAATTAATAAACTAAAAAAAGAAATTATGAAAACATTAAAAAGTATTTCCGCAATTGCCTTGTTATTCGCAACGGCCAGTACCTATGCCAACAATTTCATTCCTGCAACATCAGTTGAGGGAAGTGGCGTGGTTATATCCTCTTTAGAGAAGAATGAACCTTATTTCAGAAAAGCAGGTGACAAATTGTACCTGAACTTTTTCAACAAGGAAATGGGTGATATCCAGATAAGGGTAGTAGATAGTGAAAACAGAATCGTTTACAGCGAGACCTTAAAATCCAGGTTGGTTGTTGAAAAAGCGTTCAACTTTGAAAAGGCTGAAAAAGACAGCTATAAGGTGGTTCTTAAAGACGGGAAAGAAACGTATGCTGAGTATTACGTAGTGAAGTAAGTTTAGTTTAATTCAGCGAAGAAGGGGCCTATACAGGCCTCTTTTTTTGTTTTCTATATAACTTTTTACGTGTTCGCTCAGGAAGGTATTCGCAACTGAGTGCTATGTTGAGAATGTCCTGCCTGGGTTCTTTGGCATAGAGTAGGGTATACAAATCGGCAATACTGATTGAGTTACTTACCTCTTCAATTATGGAGAATCTGTCGCCTTTTTTCACCTCTCCTTCTTTTAAGACCCTGACATAGGTGCCCGGATGGCCATGAGTGATAAACTGGTCTATTATTTTTTGATCGTTAAAACGTATTCCAAGTTTATAACAGGGTTCCCTGGGAATGGTGATCTGTACCACCGCATTTCCCAATTGGTATTTAGATCCTATGTTGAGCTCTGCTTCTGACATCCCCTCAAGCGTGATATTTTCTCCAAACATCCCCCAGTTCCAGGATAAGTGTGGATACAATTGTCGCCAATACTTGTAGTTATCTGAAGAAAAGAGGTAGCAGGCTTTATAAATCCCTCCGTGATGTTTCCGATCTGAAACTGTATCGTTACTAACCTGAGAAGATTCCAGCCAAATGGGACCCTCTACGGGATGTTTAAAGATCCCGGTTTGTTCGTCCTTTTGTTGCCAGCGTATGGTTGTAGGTGTGCCGATATTGGTCGCGATGACTTTCATTCCTTAAAGATAGGAAACCATGATGCAGCATCAGAATCAACCAAGCAAATAATATTGATTATAAAACAGTGAAAAAGAATAAATCAGTTGTCTCCTGGGGAGTTCCTGTTGATAGTTTCCTGAATTCTTTCTTTAACGAAGATTTCCTCCCCTTTGAATTCGGTGAGCTGGAAAAAGAGAATGTCATCACCAATATTTTCCATATCGTAAATGCCGTAATTATTCTCGTGCAGTAAAAATTCAGAATCTCCTTTTTCCAAATGCATCAATACTATTTTTCCATCAGAAAATCTCGAGATCACCATGCCTTCAGAACCGGCTACCCAGTAGTAGTCGAATTCTATTTTTCTAAATGGAAGACGTTCCTTGGGTAATAAGACTACCTCCCAAATCCGGAGATACTCATTTTCAAAAAGAACCCGTTGCCCGAGATCAGTGCTAAATTCTTTTCGTTTTAACTCCTCGATATGCGCAGGATTCCACGTATTGAAGTTGCCGGCATCATTGATCGCAACATACTTGAGGATTTTAGCCTTTTGATTTTCTTTTGTGGTCATAGCACTTTTTATTGAAACTGTTTTTAAGATATGGGATATGAGTTATTCCCTTTCTCAATACTTTGCTAACTCTAAGTTTTGTTAAATATTTCTCGGGAGCAAGTCAAAACCACAGGGAAGGTGTATGGATTTCAGAAATCCGTACAAATAAGGCATTTTATCGTATTAATTAGTCTGAAATCAGGAATCAGTACACCCGGATTTATCTATTTTCCAGCTTGATATCCAACGGTTTAATAGAATACAGTGATGAATTTTATTAACCTGAGATACTCTCTTTGTAATTTTTTGGTGTTGTTCCGGTGACACGCTTAAAGGCTGCATAAAAAGCACTTTTACTATGAAATCCTACTTCTTTTCCTACCCCTTCGATACTGAGATAATCCGTAGATCTTTTTGAAAGAAGGTATTCCGCTTTCTTTATACGAAGGTAATTTACGTATGTATTAAAATTTTGTTTAAAGATAGTATTGATACTTGCAGAAATTTTTTTAGGATGCATTTTCAACTGATCTGCGAGGTCAATAATAGTGAGTTCACTCATTAAAAAAACTTCGGTATCCTTCATGTATGTGTCGATCTTCGTCATGACGGATTTTAAATTGTCATCATCCTCCTTTTCCATCACCCCATTTTTATTTTCTAAAAGAATAGTTGCTGGGGAGTTTTTTTTATCATTAATAAGAGAGAGGACATTTTGTTGAATGATCCCATTGACACTTAGCCAGTAAATTGCAATCAGGTCGAAAATGGAAAACATAATTTTGAAATAGTAATTTTCCGGTGACACATAAAATAGGACATGCACCAAAACAGAAGTAATAAGAAGGTAAATCAGAAAAATTCGTGCCCACCCCAACACCTTGTTTTCCAGATCTGAAAACGTATTTTCAACTTCCTTTCGGTGCTGATTGATCAACCTTAAATTCCAGATTCCAATCACCCACGAGTAACATATTCCCAGGATTGTAAACAGGAATTCATGCCAGAAACTCTGGGCTATTTCCAATTTGGTATCATACGGGAGGAAATAGATAACAGCCTGTAAAACAAAGGAGATAATACCCGGATACAACACCCAGTATTTTATTTTCTGATCCGAGAATATGGATATCTTCTGGGTGTAGACAAAAAAGATGGGAAAAAGAAGCCAGGAAAAATCGAAGGGTAAAAGAAACAATTCAGGATGCTCCTGATCAATATTTAACCCAGCAGGGATGAACACCAATAATTTTAATGAAAACAGCAATAAAAAAATACCGAGTAAGTACGTATTTCTGAAATGTCTGTAATTCAATAGTAGGAGTAGAATTCCGAATGAGATTCCTTGTATAAGACCCAGGACATCCATCAGGGATTGAAGGTTGTAGCTAATATCAATAATTGCTTTCAATAGATCTGCCTGGAATTTAAGAAGTCAATTTAGAAAGGAATACATTAAATAAAAAGTTTCTTTGAAATAATATTAAAGAAATAAGTAAGAATATTCAGAAAATGTAGGGAAGTAGCCGGCTACAGCAGGCATTTGTATAAGATGTTCGTTGTAGGGGAGCTGCCTTTATAAAGACGAAAAGATTAAACTCGATCTAAATTTCCTGATTGGGATCGGTATCCTGGGAACTATCAAAATTGTGATTTCGAATTAAAAAGTAGACGGCATATCCTGTGAGGATAATTAAAAAAGGAAGCAGTAAAAGATCGAGGCGGATGTAAGTATTGGGCAATGTTTGTTCTGCGGCTTGTGCATCCATTTCCCATGCGGCAAATACAAACCATAGGAATAAGATAAACAGTATTAAGCTCTTGCTTTTTGGGTACATCCTTCCCTTTTGTCCTAAAAATGCATATAAATTAGGAAGTTTCTAAATTTACAGACCAGATTTTAGTTCTGATTTCCGAATTTAGAACTGTTATTTTAAGGTTTAAAGGAATTTGAGTATGTCAGTGAATTATGTACCTGGATTTTAAGGAAAGTTCCAAAACCTTCTCAGGTTCCTGTATTTTTAAAGTGTGTCGGAGTGGTTCCGGTAAATTTTTTAAAGGCGGAATAAAAGGCGCTCTTGCTTTTAAAACCCACCTCTATACCAATACCTTCCATGCTCCAGTTAAGTTTATCTCCGGTGTTGAGTAAGACTAACGCTTTCTCAATGCGATATTGATTTATAAAAGAATTAAAATTGAGTTTTTCTATGGTATTAATCGCTTCTGAAACACGTTTGGGATGTTCCCCTATTCCATCAGCGAGGTCCATGATTGTCATATCCGGATTTATATAAATTTCCGAATCATTCATGTATCTGGCTATTGAGAGCATGACTTCCTCCAGTCTTTCAGGGATTAAATCAGGGGTATATTTCTTTTCAGCAGACGAATCTTCTGAATTCTTCCCGGGCTGAATATTTGTGATCAGGGAGCGTACATTTCGCTGAGTGATTCCGAAGTATGAGACCCAATAGATAGCGATAAGATCCATAACAGAAAAAATGGTGTTTTCTTCTACGATGGTTGGGAATCCGTAGGCGATTATATGCCCGAATACGGAAGTTATTAATAGGTAAATCAAGAAGTAACGAGCCCATATCAACTCCTTGAAAGAGATATATGAGTAGGTGTTCAGGACTTCAACACGATGCTTGTAAAGTAATCGTAAATTCCAAATCCCTACAATCCACGAATAGTAGTTGCCCAACACCCAGAATATAACCACATGCCATAAACTCTCCTCAATTTCTACCTTGGTTTCGAAGGGTAGCCAGAAAATAACCATTTGGGCTAAAACTGAAATAATACCAGGATAGAGCAACCAGTATCTGATCTTTTTATTTGAAAAGACAGAAACCTGCTGGGTATAGATATAGAATAATGGAAAAAGAATCCAGGAAAAATTAAAGGGTAAGAGAAATACATCGGGATATATTTCTGAGATTTTGCTATTTACGGAAATCCAGGTAGCTAATTCTAAAGAATATAAAAGCAGGAAGAGTCCCAGAAAAAAGGAATTTCTGAATTTGCGCAGGCCCATGATCATAAGTAAAATACCTATGGTTACCCCCTGAACCAGTCCTATTGAATCCAAAAGGACCTGAAAATTAATGTTCAAATTGTCTAACATATCGAAAGGAGAGGCATTTGACCTGTTAATCACGGAATGCTGTAAAGGGAAGGAAAAAAACAAAAAAAACCAAGGATATAACCCTGGTTTTTCAGTATGAAGTTAGTGTTGTATCCTGGTTACTCTTCTTTGTCGAGTTTCTTTGTAAGGGTAAAACCCAGGTATAAACCTAAGCCAGCCATTAGGAAAATCGTGCCCGGATAAGCAACATCCTCATCTAATCCCATTTCCACCATCAATGAGGCAATAAAGATGGCCAGTCCGATGCCCATCAACAACAGCGAAATATTTAGTATAAGGACTTTCCAGAAAGGGGCGGTCCCTTCCCTTTTTCCCTTTACAAAAATGTTCGCTTCGGCTCCCTTCTCAATAAGGGCAAGCCTTTCTTTGTTTCGGGTCGTTAGATAAAGATAACTGATGCCAAAGATCATCAGAAAAATGCTGATAAAAATTATTATTTCTCCTCCCATGTTATTTGTGATTTGTTAAACATTGTTTTTAGGTAAGACGGACTATTTCTTGGCCGGGTTACGAAAAAGGCGTATTTTTTTTAGTCTGATGTAACCACCAACCCTTGCAGGCCGTCTAATGGAACATATGCTATTACCGGAGGATAAGGAATTAATAAGCCGATCGCTCGCTGGCGACCATGTGGCCTACGGTGTGCTGGTAGACAGGTATAAGTATCTGATTTTTACCCTGGCTTGCAGACTCCTGAAAAACAAAGAAGATGCAGAGGAAATAGCTCAGGATACTTTTGTTAAAGCCTTTGAAGCCCTGGAGACCTTTAAGGGAGATGCCAAATTCTCCAGTTGGTTGTATAGAATAGCATATCGAAAAAGCCTCGACAGGATTAAACAAAACAAGCGACAGCCTTTTTTAAACTCTATTGACGATGATGGGGTGAGGGAATTAAAGGCTTCAGGCAGTATCCTGGAGGCAATAGACAGGAAAGAACGCAGTGAGCTGTTAAAAGCGACCATAAACCGACTGCCTGAAATTGACTCTGCTCTGGTGACGCT
>JABDQM010000143.1 GCA_013042315.1 Flavobacteriaceae bacterium
AAAACGAGGATGGTTCAATAAAAATCACCTTCGTCTCAAAAGGAATGGTATGCAGCGTCCTCGATCTGAAGCAAAGTAAAACTCCAAAGGCCATGGAATTCCTTGAAAAAATATATGGCAAACAAATCACAACCAGGAATTGGAATACCGTGAAGAAAGTAGCAGATAGATTAAATTTATTAGACCGATAAATATTGTAAATTAGGATCAATGCATTAGATGGATACGAATTCCAACATAAGGAAAAGGTACCTCTGGCTGGCCGTAATATTAGTCTATCTTACGATTCTTTCGACCCTTTTTATCGGACAACCCCTCGCTAATGAACTCAGGGATCAAAATGTACAAGCTGTCTTCTTTCTCATAGGCATGTTTATGGTTGGGGTCGCTGTTTTACTTCATGGACTGATAAGCAAACCATCAAGGATCGAATACGCTGTATTATTTGGAATAATTGGCGTCTATGTCATGTTCTTTTTTCGCCTGGGTGCTCCGGAACGCAGTCATCTTATAGAGTACAGTGTGCTGGCCATCCTCTTGCACAAGGCAATTCGCAGTGAGATTACTCCGGAGAGCTTTATTTATAAGCCTGCGATACTTGCCTGGCTCACGGGAATATTTCTCGGAACACTAGATGAAGGAATCCAATACTTTCTCCCTGAACGAGTTTTCGATCCTGTGGATATCGTATTTAACAGCATGTCCATTTCTATGGCGATTATCGCTACTATGCTTCTGAACTGGCTGCATAAGAAATTCGCTAAAAGGAAATCTGACTAAGTCGGTTCCTCTTGGCAAACATCATTTTCATTTGTCCTATATTTATTAAGAAATTATCAGGACTATTCTTAACCATTATAAAAAGATGGCCACATCAGCTTTTATCGCCAAACACATAAAGGAGTTTTATTTTGGAGGAAATTGGACCGCAGTGAACCTGAAAGATAGCCTTAGCGGACTCAATTGGGAACAAGCTGCACATCGCCAAAGCGACTTACACAGCGTTGCCGAACTCGTATACCACATAAATTACTTTGTACGAGTAGTGCTCCGTGTTTTGGAAGGAAAGCCCCTGGAGGGTAAGGATGCAGAAAGCTTTGACTGTCCTCCGATCCAAAGTGAAAGCGATTGGACAACGCTCAAAGACAGAACCTGGAAAGATGCCGAAATATTTATCAAGTTGGTACAGAAGCTACCTGACAATCAATTATCAGAATTGCTCGCCGATGAAAAATACGGAAGTTATGAGCGAAATCTGATCGGCATTATAGAACATAGCCATTATCATTTGGGACAGATCGTCCTTCTAAGAAAACTGCTCAAATCGAGCAATAATTAACTTCGGGAGATTAAACCTATACCGTAGACTTAAATCTGTGTTATCCAATTTCAATACAATATTTAACCATAATTCATTACATTTAATAACATAATAATCAGCGTAATACGAATCGCTAAATAATTTAATCAACCAAATACCAATTAGTGATGAATCCAATACTGAGAAACGTCTTGGCCGTCATAGCGGGCTTAGTGCTTGGCAGTGCCGTAAACATGTTCTTTATATCCTTAAACGGACGTGTCATTAGCCTTCCGGAGGGTGCTGATGTTAGCACTATGGAAGGTCTCAAGGAGAGTATGTCCCTCTTTGAACCCAAACACTTTATTTTTCCCTTTTTAGCCCATGCCATCGGCACCTTAATCGGTGCTTACTTCGCTGCAAAGATTGCGGCAACTAAAAAAATGCTGTTTGCGATGGTGGTTGCCATTGGTTTCCTGATTGGCGGAATAATGAATGTGATCAGTCTGCCTGCCCCTGCCTGGTTCTCCACTTTAGACCTTGTTGTGGCTTATATCCCTATGGGTTGGCTTGGGGGAAGATTGGGGTCCAAGCATTCGAATAAGAACTAAGGCCTAAACTTCCTTCCTTTGTAAGCTCAGATAAAAAGGACGCAGCCGGACCGGAGTGAGGTTTGCATTCGAATAATGGAAAAAACGAGAATGTTTTTAAGTACCTTTAGGAAAACGTATACATGTTCGGGAGGTTTCCCGGAAGACCATTATTATCAACTCAAACCAACTCACTATGAAAAAGGTCTTAATCCTTAATGCACTAATTTGGGCAGGTGTCATCCTAATTGCCTCCTCACTCGTAGGCGACCATCCCCAATACCAAATCCTGATCGGCGTATTGGCTGTTGGATTCACCCTGCAAAACGGCTTTACGTATGCCTTCCTGAAAGAAAAAGACTGAGAATTAGATTTGTTTCTACTCCCCTATGAGATTTTCATGCTACTTCCTTTGCCCCATCCTCTTCCTTGCCATTACATTGTTTACGTCTGCTCAGCAAGCGGAAATTTTAAATACATACGTAAGACCTCACACTTCCCTTAACGGTTCCTGGAAATATATTGTGGATCCCTATGAAAATGGGTTTTACAACTATCGCCTGCAAGCCTTTGAGGAACAGGAAGACCCCGGAAAGAATGCCTTTTTTACTAACTCAAAACCCGCTGATCCCTCTGAACTAATTGAGTACGATTTCGACTTTAGCGATAGCCTTCATGTTCCGGGTGATTGGAATTCCCAAAAAGAAAAACTCTTCTATTACGAAGGCTCTTTGTGGTACAAGAGATCTTTTGATTACCAGCTTCAGAACCCGTCAAACCGAATCTTTGTCCATTTTGGAGCTTCTAACTATGTATCGGATGTATACCTAAATGGGGAAAAATTAGGTCGGCATGTCGGTGGATTTACTCCCTTCTCATATGAAATTACACCGTATCTGAAAGCGAGGGATAACTTTCTAATACTGAAAGTGGATAACAAAAGGATTAAGGAAGGCGTGCCCACCTTGAACACGGATTGGTGGAATTACGGCGGAATTACCCGGGATGTCAAACTTATCGAGACTCCAGACACCTTTGTTCATGATTATTTTCTTTACCTCAATCCTGATGATCCCAATCAGATCCTGGGCTTTGTACAGCTGAATGGGAGCCAAAAGTCAGAACGAGAAATTCAATTGAATATTCCAGACCTCTCCGTGTCGCTTAGGTTGAAGACGGATAAGGATGGGCATGCAGAAATTGACTACTCGACCAGACAGATTCGATATTGGTCTCCTGATGACCCCTATTTGTACGAGGTAGAAATTTCATCGGGGGAAGACCAGATCACAGACCTGATCGGGTTTAGAACGATAAGAACAAAAGGAGATAAAATTTTACTGAACGACAAAACGGTCTTCTTAAAAGGGATTTCAATACACGAAGAAAAGCCGTTGCAGGGAGGCAGGGGTAATAGCCTTGAAGACGCAAAACAACTCCTTTCCTGGGCCCGTGAAATGGGATGTAACTTTGTTCGTTTAGCGCACTATCCTCATAATGAACATATGGTGAGATTGGCTGATGAGATGGGGCTGTTAGTATGGGAAGAAAATCCGGTCTATTGGACAATCTCCTGGGATAATCCAAAAACGTATGCCAATGCAGCTCAACAACTCACCGAGCTTATCACCCGGGATAAGAACAGAGCTTCGGTCATTATCTGGTCGATGGCCAACGAGACTCCGGCTAGTGATTCCAGGAATGAATTTCTTACCAATCTTTCAGCATTGGCCCGCAAGCAGGATCCTTCCCGACTCATAAGTGCAGCGCTGGAACAAGGCCGGGTGAACAACGATCCGTTAATACGAACGATCGACGACCCCTTTGCCTCTGTAGTGGATATACTCAGTTTTAATCAATACATCGGCTGGTACGACGGACTTACAGATAAACTGGCAAAAATAAGCTGGAGTATTGAACAGAATAAGCCCGTTTTGATTTCGGAATTCGGAGCGGGAGCCAAATACGGACTGCACGGGGATAAATTATCGCGATGGACAGAAGAATACCAGGAATTTCTCTATGAAGAGACTTTAAAAATGCTTGAGGCCATCCCTCAGTTGCAGGGAATGTCCCCGTGGATACTTGTCGATTTCAGATCTCCTCGTAGAGTTCTTCCGCGAATTCAGGATGGGTGGAACAGAAAAGGCTTAATTTCTGAGAAAGGAAATAAGAAAAAGGCTTTTTATACGCTTCAAAAATACTACCAATCCAAAGACTGACCCCGTGACACTCCTTGCTCATATTCTGGTCGTCTTATTTGGAGTTTTTTTAATTACCGTAGGTGTACTGATGTTACTCACACCAAACAGGATTTGGAAGGTCTTAAATAAAGCGGCCAGTAGTCC
>JABDQM010000151.1 GCA_013042315.1 Flavobacteriaceae bacterium
TCCTTACTTAGAAAAATCACAGCAGTAGTGTCTACTATATTCTGTTTATACCTGATCTCTGGTACGTTTGAGTTTACCAATTTAAAATTGCTCAGCGGTTTTCCTCCACCTGACTTTTACACGCTTGCAGAACAGGAAAGTGATTGTCCCCTTGGCATCAACTGTTTTAAGGATTTTGAGTCGGGCAGAGCGTACGCCGAAAAGGAAAATAAACCTATCCTTCTCGATTTTACCGGCTGGGCCTGTGTAAATTGTCGTAAAATGGAGGAGCATGTGTGGAGTGACCCTGAGGTATTTCAATTACTGAATGAGGAATTTGTACTCATTTCACTTTACGTGGACGATCGTAAAACACTTCCCGAAAATGAACAATTTAAATTCCGCTACGAATCAGGCAGGGTAAAAGCAATAGACGAAATAGGGGAGAAGTGGGGTACCTTTCAGACGATCAATTTCAATGCCGCTTCACAGCCATATTACGTGATGCTAACGCCGGATCTTTACCTGCTGAACTCCTCTATTCAAAACACGGATACAGCCACCTATGAAAAATGGCTGAAAGAAGGTTTACAAACCTTCCAAACCTATCAACGAAATATTGTGGTAAGTAGTCGATAGTAAGTAGTCCGGTGTTTAAAATCACTATCTTTATATTCAATTAAATTTTTTCGTGAGAACACTAAAGAAAACAGGGTGGATTCTGTTAGGGATCCTGGGAATTATAGTCATAGTTGGCCTGATTGTAATTCAGACGCTTAAACCAGATTATTCAGGGGAGAAGCCTATGAATAATTTAAATGCTGAGGTAACAGTTACGTACGACCCCTATGGAATTCCGCATATAGAAGCCGCAAGCGAGACAGATGCTTTTAGAGCTTTGGGCTATGTTCACGCGCAGGACCGGCTCTGGCAAATGGAGTTGCTAAGGCGGGTTGCCACAGGCGGACTCTCTGAGGTTTTTGGGGAAGACCTGCTCTCCACTGATAAATTTTTTCTTTCACTGGGTATCGATGATGCCTCTGCGAGATCGGTTGCACAACTCGATCTGCAAAGCGATGTTGCCATCATCTCAGAGGCTTATCTCGATGGGATCAATCAGTTTATCGAGGAGGGACCCACACCGGTGGAATTTCTCTTGACGGGCTTGGAAAAAAAGCCTTATTCCATGGAAGACATCTACAATACCGTTGGTTATATGGCCTTTAGTTTTGCCATGGCACATAAGACCGATCCTCTCCTTACAATCATCAAGGATTCATTGGGCCCTGGGTATCTAACCGACTTAGAAATCAATAGCAGTCCAAATACCGTCTGGATACGGAATTATTCCGGAGAGGAAGTAAGTAGTGAAGCAGCGGTGATCTCGGCAGCATCGGAGGCTTTGTCCAAATTGCCTGTCCCTCAGTTTATCGGAAGTAATAGTTGGGTGATTGGGCCACAGAAAACAAAATCCGGGAAGGTAATTTTTGCCAATGACCCCCACATTGGCTTTGCTCAACCTTCAGTCTGGTTTGAGGCGCATTTAAAAACACCGACCTACGAAAAATACGGATACCATTTGGCAGGAGTGCCATTTCCTTTACTCGGACATGATCGAAAAATGGCTTATGGCTTTACGATGTTCGAAAATGATGATATTGATTTCTTCTACGAGCAACTCAATCCCGAGGACAGCACACAATACAAAACACCTTCAGGTTGGAAGAACCTCGAGATAGTAACTAAGAACATAAAGGTCAAGGATGAAGCTGACGTGAAATTCAGTTACAAGAAGACGGAGAGAGGGCCTATTCTCAATGGCATTGCAAATCAGATTTACGTGAAGCGCCCTATTAGTATGGATTGGATCTATACCAAGGGTGAAAATGAGGTCATGGAATCTCTGTATGGGATTAGTCACGCCGAGAATATTGACGATTTTAAAGAGGCCTTACCCAAAATCCATGCCCCCGGACTAAACACTATGTATGGGGATGCTGAAGGCAATGTCGCTTGGTGGGCATCGGCTAAGCTCTATGAGCTGGGTGATAGCACCCAAACAAAACTTGTCATGGATGGCAGTAAAGACCGGGATAAAAAAGTTCGATATTTAGATTTTTCTGAAAATCCACAATCGGTCAACCCTCCATGGAATTACGTCTATTCGGCAAATAACCAACCCGATTCTATTTCCGGGATGTTGTATCCGGGCTATTATCTGCCTGAAAATCGCGCAAGGCGGATCGTCAATCTCCTCGATGCAAAATCGGATTGGGACGCAGAATCTGTACGGGGTATGATCACGGAGGATGTATCTTCTGTAAACCCTTCGGTCATCACGGAGTTAGCGAAGCTGATCACGGTAGGGGATCTCAATGACGAACAAACCCTTGTCTTAGATCATTTGAACAAGTGGAAGGGGAATTACGATACTGATAATGCCGAAGCTGCGGTCTATCACCGGTGGATCTACTATTTTTTAAAGAATACTTTTGAAGACGAGCTAGGAGAGGAGCGATTTGTACAATTTACGAGTACTCACTTCCATAAGCGGCTCATTGCGCCTATGGCGGCCAAGGAAAATTCGGTCTGGTGGGATAATGTCAAAACACAGGACACAGTTGAAACAAAGAAAGACATTGTACAGACATCATATATCCACGCTTTTCAATCTCTTGAGGACGATTTAGGAGCAGATATATCCGAATGGACCTGGGGACGATTGCACACCCTGGAACACGGGCATCCCATCGGGCAAATAGCTGCTCTTAGATTTCTTTTTAATGTTGGTCCCTTCCCGGTTGCAGGGTCTAGGGAAGTCATCAATAATATGGCATTTTCTTATAACGGATCTTCTGATTTTAGTGTTACAGCCGGTCCTTCTACCCGAAGAGTAATAGATTTTTCGGATGTGGAGAATAGTATGAGTATTCTGCCTACCGGTCAATCGGGTAATCCCTTTAGCAAATACTATGAGAATCAGGCAAAAATGTTTGTGGCTGGTGAATTCCGTAAAATGCTAATGAATCCCGAAGAGATCAAGGAGACAGCTTCTTCTGTTCTTATCTTTCGCCCAACTTCTCAGTAAAGGACTACTACATGCATATTAATTTCACCTTGGCAGGGTATCTTATCCTTCTCAAGGAAATTCTATGCTCACAAAAGTCTACGGGAGTGCAGTATTTGGGATAGAGGCCACTACCGTTGTGGTTGAAGTCAATATAGACAAAGGAATTGGCTATCATTTGGTGGGGCTACCGGATAATGCGATCAAAGAAAGCAATTTCAGGATTGCGGCCGCACTCCTGAACAATGGATATAAGGTTCCCGGAAAGAAAATTACGATTAATATGGCGCCAGCCGATCTCAGGAAAGAAGGGTCGGCTTATGACCTGCCCATTGCCCTCGGTATCCTGGCCGCTTCCGGTCAGATCAATTCAGATCTCCTGGATCAATATCTCATTATGGGAGAATTATCCCTCGATGGCGGTCTTCAAGCTGTAAAAGGGGCACTACCGATCGCCTTAAATGCAAGGGACAAAGGGTTTAAAGGCTTGATTATGCCCAGAGAGAACGCAAAGGAAGCAGCCATTGTAAAAGAATTGGAAGTATACGGGGTAGACGACCTGATTAAGGTGATCCATTTTTTTGACAAAAATGCACCACTTGAGCGATTTCACGTTGATCCTGATTCATTATTTAATGAAAATCATCTCCATTCAGAAAACGACTTCGCGGATGTAAAAGGACAGGAGAGTATCAAGCGATGCATGGAGATCGCAGCGGCAGGAGGACATAATATCATTATGATCGGTCCTCCCGGAGCAGGAAAAACCATGCTGGCCAAGCGTTTGCCTTCGATTTTACCCCCAATGACCCTGAATGAGGCCCTTGAAACCACAAAAATTCACTCAGTAGTAGGCAAGGTAGCGAGTAACGGCTTGATCCATCAACGACCTTTCCGAAGCCCTCACCATACTATAAGCGACGTGGCTTTAGTCGGCGGTGGCAGCTATCCGCAACCGGGGGAGATCTCACTCTCACATAATGGGGTGCTATTCCTGGACGAGTTACCAGAATTTAAGCGGAGTGTTCTTGAGGTGCTGAGACAACCGTTGGAAGACAGAGAAGTAACGATTTCCAGAGCCAGGTTTACGATCACTTATCCCAGTAGCTTTATGTTGGTTGCCAGTATGAATCCAAGTCCGTCCGGATATTTCCACGATCCTGATAACTTGATGAATTCCTCCGCCGCGGAGATTCAGAGATATCTGAGCAGGATTTCCGGCCCTTTGTTAGATAGGATCGACATTCATATAGAAGTGACGCCCGTGCCCTTTGAAAAGCTCTCTGAAGAACGAAAAGGAGAAGGAAGTGCAGAGATTCGCAAAAGAGTAGTAGTGGCAAGGAAGATTCAGACGAGCAGATTTTGCGAAGAAACTTCTGTTCATTACAATGCCCAGATGAACACCAAGCAGATCAGGAAGTACTGTGAATTAGAATCCCACGCTTTAAAGATGCTCCAACAGGCCATGGAACGATTAAAGCTGTCTGCCCGGGCTTATGATCGAATTTTGAAGGTAGGTCGCACCATTGCAGACCTCGAAGAGGAAGAGAACATAAGTTCTACGCATATTCTCGAAGCTATTCAATATCGTAGTCTGGACAGGGAAGGCTGGTTGGGATAATAAGAAAATGAACCTATAAAATTCATTTTTCATATAAAGATCTACGAATAAAATCTGCAATATTTTAACTGCTGCAGATAATATTAGAGCTAAAATTGGGTTATTTAATCACAATCCCTATTTTTA
>JABDQM010000152.1 GCA_013042315.1 Flavobacteriaceae bacterium
CAATAAACTGGTTTGTGAGGCAGAAATGATGGCGCAAATAGCGAAAAAGAAATAAGATGAATCAACCGCTTGCATATATCCATCCCGGTGCAAAAATTGCAAAAAACGTGGTGGTGGAACCATTTACGACTATTCACAACAATGTTACCATTGGCGAAGGCACCTGGATCGGCTCTAATGTCACCATTATGGAAGGTGCCCGAATCGGGAAGAATTGTAACATATTCCCGGGAGCAGTCATCTCAGCTCCGCCTCAGGATCTCAAGTACAAGGGTGAGGAAACAACCGTTGAAATAGGAAATAACACGACCATAAGGGAATGTGCTACTATTAATAAAGGTACCTCAGACCGGATGAAAACTAAAATTGGTAAGAATTGCCTGATCATGGCCTATTGCCATATCGCTCACGATTGTTTTGTGGGTAATAATTGCATATTCTCCAATAACTCTACCCTTGCGGGTCATGTTACTATTGGAGATAACGTAGTTCTGGCCGGCCTGGTTGCGGTGCATCAATTTGTATCCATCGGGCAACACGCTTTTGTAACAGGTGGGTCATTGGTGAGAAAAGATGTTCCGCCCTTTGTAAAAGGAGCAAGAGAGCCTATGTCTTACGTAGGGATAAACTCAGTTGGATTAAGACGGAGAGGCTTTAAATCGGATAAGATCCGTGAGATTCAAAATATTTACAGAATCCTTTATCAAAAGAACTATAACAACTCCCAGGCAGTTCAGATCATTGAAGCCGAAATGGAAGCGACTCCGGAAAGGGATGAGATTTTACAATTCATCCGGGATTCACAAAGAGGAATAATGAAAGGATATTTTAGTACCAATTAATTTTTATGGCAAATACATCAGATATAAGGAAAGGATTGTGCATCAGGTATAATAACGATATTTACAAGATCACTGAATTCCTCCATGTGAAACCCGGCAAAGGCCCGGCTTTCGTTAGGACAAAATTAAAGAGTGTAACTACAGGAAAGGTGCTGGATAACACTTTTTCTGCCGGACATAAGATAGAAGATGTCAGGGTAGAGACTAGAAGTTATCAATTCCTCTACGCTGATGGCACCACCTATCATTTTATGAACACGGATGATTACAATCAGATCGCACTACAGGAAAGTGCGCTGGATGCGCCTCAGTTATTAAAAGAGGGGGAAATAGTGACCATCATGTTCAATACAGAAGACAGCATGCCCCTATCGGTTGATATGCCGGCTAGCGTTGTGCTCGAGGTGACCCATACGGAGCCCGGGGTAAAAGGAAACACGGCAACCAATGCCACGAAACCGGCAACTGTAGAAACCGGAGCTTCCGTAAATGTTCCTCTTTTTATCAATGAAGGCGATAAGATCAAGATCGATACAGAGAAGGGAAACTATATGGAACGCGCCAAAGAATAAAATTATCCCATGAAATTCTCCACTCCACAGACTTTAGAACAGATCGCATCCCTCCTGGGAATTGAATATGTTGGTGCGCCTGATTTTCCCGTAACCGGCATGAATGAGATCCATGTTGTGGAACCCGGGGACATCGTTTTTGTGGACCACCCCAAATACTACGACAAGGCTTTGAATTCTAAAGCCACCATCGTATTGATAAACAAAAAAGTAGATTGCCCCGAAGGCAAAGCTTTATTGCTCTCGGAGGAACCTTTTAACGACTTTAATAAATTAACCAAACACTTTAGGCCCTTTGTCAGCGCATCGGCTAGTATCTCCCCATCGGCCAAGATTGGAAAGAATACAATTATTCAGCCCCAGGTATTTATTGGAAACCACGTGGAGATTGGAGAAAATTGCCTTATCCATCCCAATGTGACCATTTATGACCATTGCGTTATTGGCAATAATGTACAGATCCATGCGAATACAGTATTGGGCTCGGATGCTTTTTATTACAAGAACAGGCCCGAAGGATTTGATAAATTGCTCTCGGGAGGCAGGGTAGTCATTGAAGATGATGTAGAAATTGGAGCTCTTTGTACCCTGGATAAGGGAGTAACCGGGGATACTACGGTGAAAGAAGGAAGCAAGCTCGATAATCAGGTTCATGTAGGTCATGATACCGTGATCGGAAAAAAATGCCTTATCGCTTCCCAGACAGGAATTGCAGGTTGTGTGGTCATTGAAGATGAAGTCACCCTCTGGGGACAGGTAGGTGTAACCAGTGCGGCAACTATTGGGAAGAAGGCAATTGTTCTGGCTCAAACCGGGGTGTCAAAATCCCTTGCCGGTGGTAAAACTTATTTCGGAAGTCCGGTTGAAGAAGCCCGAATCAAACTGAAACAGATGGCCAACGTCAGGAGAATACCCGAAATACTGAAACAAATAAATCAACAATAAAGAAAGGATTGTTTCGGAGATCATTCGCAATCCTATACTTTTGTTTATAGAATAAAAAAATTCAACATGAGCGTACTAGTCAATAAGAATTCCAAAATCATTGTGCAAGGTTTTACCGGGAGCGAAGGTACTTTCCACGCAGAACAGATGATTGAATACGGCACTAATGTGGTTGGGGGTGTTACTCCGGGAAAAGGAGGTCAAACTCATCTCGATCGCCCTGTATTTAATACCGTGGAAGAGGCTGTAGAAAAGGCCGGAGCAGATACTACGATTATTTTTGTTCCTCCTGCCTTTGCGGCGGATGCGATTATGGAAGCCGCCAGTGCCGGGATCAAGGTAATTATTACCATTACCGAAGGAATACCCGTTGAGGACATGGTGAAGACTTATGACTACATAAAAGATAAGGACTGTACACTGATTGGCCCTAACTGCCCCGGAGTAATTACTCCCGGAGAAGCCAAGGTGGGTATTATGCCCGGGTTTGTCTTTAAAAAGGGCAAAGTGGGAATTGTATCCAAATCAGGAACCTTAACCTATGAAGCTGCAGACCAGGTGGTTAGACAGGGGCTGGGAATCACTACAGCCATTGGTATTGGAGGAGATCCCATAATTGGAACAACAACCAAAGAAGCTGTGGAATTGCTGATCAATGATCCTGAAACTAGTTGTGTTGTGATGATTGGAGAGATTGGTGGGCAGCTGGAGGCTGATGCTGCCAACTGGTACAAAGCAAGTGGAAGTAAAAAACCTATAGTTGGTTTTATAGCAGGGGAAACTGCTCCTGCTG
>JABDQM010000154.1 GCA_013042315.1 Flavobacteriaceae bacterium
GTCACTGCATCCACCATTGCGGTGTTGTTTTCAACAGGAGTAGGCCATAGTGTCATTTGTACCGGAAATGACACCAATAAAAACACCCTTCCCACCAGTGCCGGGTTGAAAACATTGAATCCAAGACCTCCAAATGAGAGTTTGCCCACGCCTATAGCCACCAAACTACCAACCACGATCATCCATATCGGAATACCTGCCGGCAAGTTAAATGCCAATAAGATCCCGGTAATTAAAGCAGAACCGTCCGTAACGGTGGTTTTGGTTTTTAATAGATACTTCTGAATGAGAAACTCGAAGAGCAAACAAGAAATGATCGCCGCGAACGTAGCTATCAGAGCATTGAATCCAAAAACATAAAGTGAGACCAGAAAAACAGGAAGCAAAGCGAGGACAACATCGTACATTAGTTTTTCGGAAGTCCGCTCCGAATGAACATGGGGTGATGAGGAAACAATGATCGTTTGGTCGCTCATGCTGTTTATTTATTCGATTCGAGTTGTTTTCCTATTGATTTGCCAAAGCGTATATAATCTAAAAGCGGGCGATGAGACGGACATACATAACTGCAAGATCCACACTCTATACAGGTCATTATATCTTCTTCCAGTGCTTTCTCATACATTCCTTTTTCAGATAAATTCATCAGTAAATGAGGTTCCAGTCCCATGGGACAGACATCTACACATTCCCCGCAACGGATACAATTTTTAGGTTCACCCCTGCTTGCTTCATCCTTTGAGATAACAAGGATCCCTGATGTTCCCTTGGTAATAGGTACATCTGTATTTTTAAGAGCTTTTCCCATCATTGGGCCCCCACTCACAATTTTCCGGGTCTCCTCAGGAATACCCCCAACAGCCTCTATGAGATCTTTGACAGGGGTTCCAATTTTTACCCAAAAATTAGAGGGGTCGTTAAGCTTCTTTCCAGTTACTGTTACCACCCTTTCCATGAGAGGAGTGTTATGCTGTATCGCCTGATAGATGGCAAACACCGTCCCAACATTGTGAACAACTACCCCTACCTCCATAGGTAATCCGTTCTTGGGAACCTCCCTTTTCAACAGTGCTCGAATTAATTGCTTTTCCCCACCTTGAGGGTATTTAACTTTTAATGCCGCAATTTGAATACCTATATCGCCAGAAGTTAATGTCCTGAACATGTCTATGGCGTCCTTTTTATTATTTTCTATCCCGATAATAGCCCTGTCTATCCTCAGGGCGTACATCAGAATCCGGATGCCTACGAGGATTTCCTTCCCCTTTTCCAACATTAGGCGATGATCTGCCGTAAGATAGGGTTCACACTCAACGCCATTTACGATTAGGCAGTCTAGTGGCTGGTCTTTTTTAATCTTAAGTTTAACATGTGATGGGAAAGTAGCACCACCAAGGCCAACGATACCGTAATCAGAAATGCGTTTGAGAATTTCATCAGGTTCCAGAGTGATTTCTTGTTTAAGAGGGAAATCTTTATCCTGAAAGTTGGCTTCATTTTTAACGTCGGTCCTGATAACGATACACTGTTTCTTATAGCCACGGGTATCGACGATTTTGTCCAGTTTGGTTACAGTACCTGCCACAGGAGAATGAATATTTGAAGATACAAACCCTCCGGATTTAGCTATCACCTGCCCGATTTCGACCTTCTCTTTTCGTTCTACAACAATTTCTGCAGGAATCCCTATGTGTTGTGATATCGGAACATAAACTACCTTAGGGGGAGCTAACCTTTTAATAGGTTTTAAAGATGTTATTTTATTCTCTGTAGGGTGAATCCCCCCTTTTGGAAACGTTTTAAGCATCTTTTTGGGGCTTTATAGATGGGACCTTATCTGAAACTTCAGACTTCACTTTCTTTTCCTTTCTCGGAGGAAAATTAGTTTCAATAATAGAATGTGTTGGGCACACCGGAACACACTTTCTACACAAGGTACAATAGTCCGGGTCTATATAGGCCAGATTATTCTTCATTACAATAGCCTCTTTGGGGCAAACATCCACACACTTAGAGCAGCCTATACATGCCACGGAACAGGCTCTTTTGGCGATCCCTCCCTTCTCCTCGTTAAGGCAACCTACAAATATTTTCAGATCCCTTTTATGTTTCGGACGCATCTCAATGATATCCCTGGGACAAGCATCGACACACATTCCACAGGAAGTACACTTGTCTGTAATTACAACGGGGAGTCCGGTATCTTCATCCATGTACATGGCATCAAACTTACAGACAGCAACACAATCTCCATCGCCAAGGCAGCCGTATTGACAATCTGTTTCACCACTGTAGATCAGGGCTGAAATGGCACATGATCTTGGGCCTTGATATTCTGTTGTCTTAGGCCTTACATCACAACTTCCCTGACAGCGCACTACAGCCACCGTTGGATCCATTTCCGCCACTTCTTTCCCAAGCGTGTCTGAAACCAATTTCATGACTTCATTTCCACCAACAGGACAAAAAAGATCAGATATGTCGTCTGTATTAACCAGTTTTTCGGCAAATGACCGGCATCCCGGAAAACCGCAACCGGCGCAATTAGCCGCGGGGAGGAGATCTTCTACTTCTGCTATTAAAGGGTTTTCATACACGTAAAACTTTTTGGAAACCACGTATAGAATCAATGCAGATACGATCCCCAGAAGAGTCAATAAAATGGCGCTATTTAAAATTGATTCAGTCATAGGCTTCAAATTCTCATCACGGAAATTCTGAACGTTTTTTGAAAGTAATCCCTGAGGGAATAAACCACTGTGTAATAGGGCACAAGTATCAGGAGTGACAACAAGCCTGCAATCCATTCAGCGAAAATTGCAGAAGCGATAATTAAAGTCCCCAACATGAGGATAAAGGGAAAGAGATACGCCCAAAAAACAGCTTTTTGCCCCAAACTTCTTTTTAAGGTAACTGTTACGTTTTCATCGATTTGAAACGATTTTTCAGTATTGGGGATTTCTATTATTTTGGTGGATAAATCGCTTACTCCACATACTCCTTTCACACTACAGCTGTCACACTGAATGTTTTTATCAAGGGAAACCAGAATAGACTTTTCTTGAATTTTAGAAACTACTCCAGAGTGGACAAACTCGTTAGATCTCTGTTCTTGTAAATCCATGACATATGTTGATTATTCGATATTATGATTTGAATGCGAATAATTCTTCCACTAAAACTAACACTTATGTATAATCCATTATATGATATATGTCAGCGTTCAGAAATTCCTTGCAATAGGGATCAAACCGATTAAATGACTCCAAAAAGGCATAGACCAAGAATATGATTCCCTGTATTACAGGCTATTAATAGTAACAAATGACAATACGTTATCTATATCCCTTGGTCGATTTTAACAGGGTTTTATATCCTTCTGGCAGGGTAATTGTTACCTTTATAGAACACAAACTAGCGATGAAAGCCGTTTTTTCACTCTTACTGATTTTAGGGATATGCGCGATAGGTATATCACAAACTGATGTACCCAAGACCCAGCCTTTAAAGATCGGGCCCAAACCCAATCTCGACATCAAGGCAAAACCGGTGAATAACGCGCTCAGGATGCCTTCTGTGATCGATATGGGTAAGACACCCAATCTTCGGGATTCACTCATGTCAAACAATATCCAAATGCTTCCCGACAGGGATTTGAGACAGGCAGGATTCGATATGAAAATCGACCCTAAAGTAGGGGAACGCGAAAAGGGAAATAGCAAAGAACACTACGGAGACATGTATTTAGGAGATGTAAAAACTTCTTCAAAATTTGTCGGAATTGTTTGTCGCGATCATGAGTATGTAGATGGGGACAGGGTAAAGATTTACGCCAATGGTGAAGTTATTGATCCCAATATTCTCCTGACAGGTAGTTTTAAAGGCGTTAATCTCACTTTAGACAAGGGATTTAACCGTCTGGATTTTGAGGCCCTCAATCAGGGTACATCCGGGCCAAATACTGCCCAGGTTGATGTTTATGACGATACGGGTAAGCTTATTTACTCCAATAAATGGTTGTTATCTACAGGTTCTAAGGCTTCTCTGATCATCGTCCAGGATTAGTCTATTTGTCTTGATCCGGGCTTGTAAGTCTCCTCGGCTTTTCCCAAGACCTCATCTTTATAAAATAGCACATCTTTGAATTGCGTGTCGGCATACATCTGCGCCTGATCATCAAAATGAGGTGAAGACGGGTCTCCACTTTGGCCACCAGCCAAAATACTCTTAGCCTTTACTTTATCTCCAAACTCCACAACAGCAACAAAGCTGTTTCCACGGGTGCCATAGATCTTTTTAGTGTTGTTGTTATACCTCGCCCCGTATGCAGCCAAAGCGCCCCAACGACCGGAGGCGTAACCGATTGGTATACTCGGTTTGTCATCGTCAAAAGGTTGGCGAATTTCACCGTTTAATCGTTGATACCGGTTTACTTCTCCCCAAGGCATTTCCCAAGTCCCGAAATCGCTTTCCAATCGATCCAGCACAGTTTTGAATATCTCTATTCTTTCCTCTGCCGGGGATTGCGTTCCAAAATACGTCATGGCTTCCATATCGCTCATGGCATAAGGCCGCTCGCCGTCTCTGCCATACTGTGTGCCGTAATAGTGTGCGAGGGTCATGCCAACCGACGCTTCATTGGTTTTATAATCCCATTTCCTCAACACATCGATAGGTAATTTTAGTTCAGGGTTTTTATTAGCTGCCATATCATAAGCATTTACCAGGCCGGGAATTAAAGCCTCAAATGCAGGCAAAAGAGGATCGTGTGCGAGTTTTATCAGACTGTCTAAGGTGTAGCCCTCCCTGTCCTTTAGTAATTCAATAGCGTGAATACCTCTGAAATTTTCACGGTCTA
>JABDQM010000162.1 GCA_013042315.1 Flavobacteriaceae bacterium
CCTGAGTAATCTGATTTCTGAATGGCCTGCATCAATTTCAATAAATGGGCAGGATTCATATCCTTCCCAAGCACTCGCACCAGGGCAAAGCCCTTTTCATTGCTGTTGCCATAAATGATTACCTCATCGATAGCGTCATCTTCCCCCAGGTATTTTACAAATCCCTTTCCATAGGTAGAGTTCAGTTTCATCAACTCTTTAAAGTCGGAATTTTTGAGAATGGCATTTACCTTCCCCTTTTCCACTTCGTATTCTGTGGCGTTTGAGGCGGTTTTTTTAAAGGCCAGAATATTTAACTTTCTCAACGATTCAACGGCGGTGCGTTGTTCTTCGGAAAGATCTACTTCATCGAGATTTAAGATACTGGCGGGGAGGTCTAGAGAAATAAAATTAGGATTCTCTGCACTGTCTACATAGTACTCCTGTAAGCTCTGGGTTGAAGAGCATCCCAAAAGGAGGAATAGACCTAATATGGGTAGTATTGTGAATAATTTTTTCATCGTTGTTTAGCTTCTGAAGATGAACAAGATTGCAGACCTGCGCAATTCGGCAGATCTGCAACATCATTCTGGGTTACTATTTCTGTTTTTCAATCTGATTTAATTCCTCAGGCAAGTTCATTTTCTTGGTCAATGCCCCGATCTTGGTTAGATCGATGTCTCCGGTAAGAGTTAACAATACCGTTTCAATCTTGCGATCGTTGATTTCAACATCGGTGTTTTTAATACCGGTGACGAACATCAGTAATTCACTTACATGGTCCTCATCCTTTCCCTTGCGGATATAGAATTTCACATTGGCGTCTTTGTCCTTTACCCTCATAAGTTCTTCCAGGGAAGCATTTTTCAGGTAACGGTCTACAGTAGACTTCATATCGGCAGATATTCCCTTGTTTTCGGTGACAAAAACTTTTAATCCATTGAGACTTTTTGCAATTTCCATGGCCTCTCTGGCTTCAGGTTCATCTACATTCACATCCATTTTTACGAGGAGATCGAACATGTTTTTGTTGACGATCACCGAACTCACCTCGTCCATATCTTCGAACTTATCGAAGATTGATTGGGAGAAGCCTGCAAATGGTAATAAGGCTAAAGCGATTATTAATACATACTTTTTCATACTGTTGTTTTTTAATTGTTTTTGATAATTTTTTCTTTAGTTTCTTCAAATTCGTGCAAATAGGCTACTTTTTTAGTTCCACGGTCCAGATTAGAAGCCAATAGCCCAAGGGCCTTTTTAGTCTGGTGATAGGCAAATTCTGCTTCTTTTTGTTCTTGATACTGCCTACCAAAAAATATGCCAGCTACCATAACGACTACAGCTGCAACGGAAATCCACTTGTACAAGTTTGTTCTGGGTTTTAATGGAACCTGCTGCGTAAATCGCTCTTGTTTGGCATTTGAGAAGTAAGTGAACATCGGACGGTATTGCTCTAAGTGCCGCTCTACGCGGTCTCCGGAAAAATATTCCTTCAATTCCTCTTCCTCAGCCCCTGTGGTTTGGGCCTCGAAGTACTTCTCTAATAATTTTTCTATTCTATCTAATTCCATAGTTGTGCTTTTCTACTAATTGCTCTCTCACTGTTTTCCTGGCTCTGGATAGGGCCACTCTAACGGCGGTGGGCTTCATATCCAGCATTTCAGATATTTCTTCGTAACTGTAAGCTTCTATATCTCGTAATTGCAAGACCATTTTCTGCTGGTCAGGTAATGTTTCCATAATTCTTCCTACCCACTCCACACTGTCGTGTACTTCCACCTCATTTTGCAGTGAGTTTTGCTTGTCTGCGTAATTACTGTGTACCAGTTTCAAATTGCCTGATTGCTTAGATTTAAGTCGATCAAGGCAAAAATTCTTTGTCATGGTCATAGCAAAGGCTTCTACATTGCGATAAGCCCCAATTCTCTTCTTTTTAGACCATAATTTCATCAATATCTCCTGAGTTGCATCTTCAGCCTCCTCGGAAGAAACCAGCAGCCGTTTGGCAAGCCTGTACAGCTTATCTTTAAAGGGCATTACCACATTTAAAAACTCACTTTGTGTCATTATTGGTTGTTCGGTTGTCGTATTAAGCATTTTCTTGCCGTGTTACAATAGCTAGACGACCTTAATCGAATTTTGTTACAAATCTTTTTTTCTTCGCCAATATCTCATTATTTTAGCAACTAGTAACCTTCCCTACACATGATATTGCCGGATACCACCTAAGGTAAGAAAAACCAAGGGGTGTATTATATTTGGAATAATTATTGCTACTTAAAAAACTTATGAAAAAGAATTTTATCACATTACTCTGTGCGGCTCTGTTTGTAGTAGCCTGCAACAAAGACGATGACGGTCTCATTACTACTGCAACCGATCTTCAGACTCAGGATTTTATGTGGAAATCGATGAATCTGTGGTATTTCTGGCAGGCCGATGTGGATGTCCTGGCTGATGATCGCTTTAACAGCGACGAAGAATACACCAATTTCCTCAGATCTGAGTCGGATCCCGCTAACTTTTTTGACAATCAGCTCAGGTTTGTAGAAGACCGATTTAGCAACTACAGCTCTGATTACGAAGATTTTACCAATTTCCTATCGGGAATTACCAAGAGCAATGGTCTTAGTTTTGGCCTTATCGCCCTTGATAATGACAACGTCGTTGGATATGTTCGCTATGTGACTCCTAATTCAGATGCAGCCACCAAAGATATCTTCAGAGGAGAATTCTTTACCGGAGTAGACGGGCAAACGCTTACACTAAACAATTATATCGACCTTCTCTTTGGGGAAAATGATACCTATACGTTGAATATGGCCGACTTAATTAACGACACCTTTACGCCAAATGACAAAGAGGTTACGCTAACTAAGCAGGAGGGATTTCAGGAAAATCCCATTTTTGTCGTGAATACATTTGATGTCAATGGACAAAAGATCGGGTATATTTATTACAACCGCTTCCTCAATGAATTTGATGAAGAACTCAATGATGCCTTCGGACAGTTAAAAGCGCAGGGAATCACTGACCTGGTTCTTGATCTGAGGTATAATCCCGGAGGTTCGGTTAATACTACCCGACTTATGGCCAGTATGATCTACGGGACAAACAATAATGACCTCTTTATAAAGCAACGCTGGAATCCTAAAATTCAGGCTTCCTTTGACGCATCAGACCTCGAAGACTATTTTACAGACAGAACCGGAGAAGGCACTTCTATTAATACCCTGAATCTCAGTAGGGTTTTCATCATCACCACAGAAAGATCCGCATCGGCCAGCGAATTGATTATAAATGGTCTTGATCCTTACATGGACGTTATTCAGGTGGGGACAACCACAACCGGAAAGAATGAATTTTCTCTCACCATGGTGGATGATCCCGGAAGATCCGGATTACCCTATGTTTATACACCTTCAAGGGAATCTTCAATCAATCCTGAAAACAGATGGGCTTTACAGCCATTGGTAGGAAGGAATGAAAACTCTGTCGGTTTTTCCGATTATACCGCCGGTTTTACTCCGGAAATTGAACTCGAAGAAGATCTTTCGAACCTCGGTGTTCTGGGAGACATCAACGAGCCTCTCCTGGCCCGGGCCATAGAAGAGATTACAGGAGTATCAGGGAAACGAGATTTCACGGTACGCAAACCCGCAAGACCTTTTGCCGATCCAGAGCTGTTCAGTCCGGTAAAAGACAATATGATACTCGACAAACCGCTGAATCTTAAACTGAATTAAATACAAGGCCCTTTATCGGGCCTTTTTTATTGAAAAGTGAGGGCAAACCCCATCTTCACATTTCTTCCTCTGGTATTGAATCCGAGCACCTCAGTATATGAGGTATTCAAGAGGTTATCGCCCTGAATAAAAACACTGAGAAGATCTGGCATTATTTCGTATCTGGCTGCAAATCCCAGCAGACTAAATGCCTCCAGTGGGACCTCTGTGAAGGTTGCGAAATCAGTATCGGTCCTTTGTCCCGTATAGGCGTAATTGGCTGAAATTAAAAATACCTTAGAGAGTCGATATCCAATTTCGGTGAATAACTTATGCTTCGGAATTCGAATGGAAGCGTCTCCCTCGCGTTCAGTAAAAGTATAATTAGCCTTTAGCGTGAGATCTTCTGTGGGAACCCAGTCTAATTCCATTTCAAGGCCCCTGGCTTGTATGGTATTCTCTGCATTGTTATACAAGAAATTCACGTTGTCAAAAAAGACAAAGTCCTTTTCTTCTCTCGAAAATACTACTGCACTCGCCCTCAGACTACCATTGATTGCGTATTCCAAACCAATTTCAAGGGTTTGGTTTGATTCAGGTCTCAATTCCGGGTTGGCTCCAAATTGCCCGAATAATTGCGTCAATGATGGTGTAAGATAGGCAGTGGCAAAACTAGCAAGGACTTTAAAATACCCGTTTTCCCGCTTTAAAATATAACTGGGATTGATATTGTAAACGAACTGTGAGCCGTACTCTGAATGCAGGTTCAACCTGCCCCCGGTGGTTAATTGAAATCCTTTTTTGTTGAAGTAGACCAGGGAGAGATAAGGGTCGATAAAACTAAATTCTTTTTCCTCTTCAAACTGGGTTTGCTCAAAGTTATAATTGATCCCCGCTATGGTTCTAAAATTCCCAAACCGATATTTGTTAAAGAAGTCCCCTATCACATTCTTCCCCTTAAAAAAGCCGGGGAAGGCACTGATATTCTCAGAGTCATAAGTGGCATACGCCATATTTAAAGTGGTTGATCCCTTAGTGTAGTCGTAGACTGTATTGATTCCCACTCGATTCTGTGTACTTTGAAATTGATAAGGCGCGTCCTGCAAACCAAAAGACTCGTCATAAGCAGATCTTATTTTAGCCTGACTAGCATAGACCCTGGTCTTTAGTTGATCACTGATCTTATATCCAATTCGGGCATTCAGGTTGATCGCAGAAAACGGATCGGCTTCATCAGCTTCTGAGGAAATTGAAGACATGCCATCCGCGTATCTGTTGGCAAAACCCACTGCATAGTCCCATCTCCCGGAAGAACCGGCCACCCGGGCCGAGTTTTCGAAAGTGTTAAGCTGATATTTTTGATCTGCAGTAGTTTGGTTTGTACCCATAGAAGAGGAAAAATTTCCTGTTAATTTCTTATCGGGGGCATCTTTAGTCTTGATATTGATAACAGCAGTAGCAGCGTTTGCTCCATACAGGGTGCTAGATGCTCCTTTGATAATCTCAACCGAAGCAATACTCGTTAAAGGGAGCAGGCGCAGATCAAATTCCTGAGAGAAAGACGATGGGTCTGATACTCGTACGCCATCTATCACCACTATCACTTGTCGGCCCCTTCCGCCTCTTACAAAAACACCCAGGACCTCCCCTGCTCTTCCACGACTTCCGGAAATCTCAATTCCACTCTTGGTATTGATCAGTTCTGGCAGTGACCTTCCTTGATTTCTCCGCAATTCATCGGCACCGATTCTGATAACGGTCTTCCCCGAATTTTCCCTTTGAATGGGGAATCGGGTATCACTTACTACTACTTCATCCAGCAACCTTACTTTGACACTATCAGGCTCTGTTTGCTGAGCCCATGTAACCGTTCCGATGAATATCAAAACAATGGCACTCCAGAAATTTTTAACCACTTTTCTCTTTTCCTAAAATCGGAATTGCGTATGAGGATGCATACGAAAACTTTTATCCCGAAAGTTATACCTCGTTTTTTGAATTTGGCAGGTCTCCTGACTTGCGTTCTGAGAGCGACCTTCCCATCTTTTGATAGAAAAGACAGTGGTATTGAAGAGCTAACAGACATAGTTCCTAAAAGCGGAGCTACTGAGCTTACAGTTGCGGGTACAGTTCCGGAATTACACCGAATTCCCTTTTAATACCAGCCCTAAAAGGCGGGTAACCTAAATTCGCGGTGAAGATAATCAAATTCTCCAATCCTTTTGGCATAGGACATTTAAGCTTACTTTTGGGGTTGACGATATTCTGCCAATGAGATTGTTTTTATGTTTGATTTTAGTATTCCTTTCCGGATGCAAGGAAAAAACCTCCGAAGACCCTCGGCCAGGTATAGAAACTCCTGAAAAAAAGACCTCTTCCATCCAATATGCGAAAGGATTTGAAGTAAAAAATACCGAAGATGGTATCACATTTATCAAGGTACTCCAACCCTGGCCCAATGCCACAAAACCTTTCACCTATGCCTTGATAGACAAGGAGGCTTCGTTACCCCCTTCCTTTGAACATCAGGCATACGATGCGGTGATATCAGTTCCTGTTGAACGCGTGGTGCTTACATCAACGACGCATATTCCCGCCCTGGAGGCCCTGGGAGTAGCCAACCGACTTATCGGTTTTCCGGGAACGGATTATATTTCCTCTGAGCTTACCAGGGAGAGAGTATCGCAAGGCGAAGTAGTGAACCTCGGCAACAACGAATCCATAAATACGGAAATGACACTCCAACTGCAACCAGATCTCGTGGTGGGCTTTAGTATTTCTTCGGAAAACAGAGCTTATGAAACCTTGACGAAAGCGGGTATCCCTGTTGTATATAATGGGGATTGGACCGAACAGACTCCCCTGGGAAAAGCTGAATGGATCAAGTTTTTTGCACCCTTTTTTCAATTAGAAGAGAAGGCGAACAGCATTTTTGATTCTATTGCAGAATCTTACGCCGAAGCCAGAGAACTTGCATCCAAAGCACAATTCACACCTAGCGTAATGAGTGGAGCACTTTATAAAGACGTTTGGTACGCCCCCGGAGGAGAAAGCTGGGCCGCCCAATTCATCCGGGATGCTAATGCTACTTATCTTTGGAATGAAACCAAAGAGGTCGGGAGTTTATCCTTAAGTCTGGAAAGTGTTCTGGCAAAAGCCTCGGGAGCAGATTATTGGATCTCTCCCTCCCAGTTCACCAGCTATACAGAAATGGAAAATGCCAATGGGCATTATCGTCAATTTAGTCCCTTTAAAAAACAAAAGGTATTTACTTACGCGCTCAGTAAAGGAGAAACGGGCGGACTCACATTTTTTGAGTTGGGCCCTAACCGACCTGATTTGATCCTAAAAGACCTAATCCATATCTTTCATCCAGAGGTATTACCCAAGCATACTCTCTATTTTTTCAAGCCGTTACAATAATTGAAAAAAAAGATTCCATATCAGTTTGCTCTGCTGGCTGCTCTGCTGGTGCTGTGTTTTATAATAAACATCAGCTTTGGCTCAGTTGAAATACCGCTTTCAGCAACTTTCAATGAACTATTTGGACTTCGAAATGCTGACGATTCTTTCGGATACATTATCTGGAATTACAGAATCCCTAAGGCGTTTACGGCAATTCTCGTCGGTAGTGGCCTTTCCCTGAGTGGCCTTTTAATGCAAACACTTTTCCGCAATCCGCTGGCCGGACCGTTTGTTCTTGGAATTAGTTCCGGAGCTAGTTTGGGAGCAGCTCTTTTAATTATGGGAGGTGGTCTCTTCGCAGCAAGTTATACTGTGGTCAATGATCTCTCTCTCAGTATTGCCTCCAGCCTTGGAAGTATATTGGTCCTGCTCATTGTAGTTGCTATTGCGCGAAAAGTAAAAGACACCATGGCCCTACTCATTATCGGATTGATGTTTGCCAGTATCACTGCAGCCGTGGTAACGGTCCTATCCTATTTCGCGAAAGCAGAGGAGCTTCAGCAATATATTTTCTGGACCTTTGGAACGGTGGGTAACTTAAGCAGTAATCAGGTATTGATTCTTGGGTCTATAGTTGGTTTAGGGCTACTCTTAAGTATTGCAGCCATAAAGTCCCTAAATGCCCTGCTGCTGGGGGAAAATTACGCCCGTAGCCTGGGCGTGAGAATAGGCAGGTCTCGTTATCTCATCATCATTGCCACTGGACTCCTTGCCGGATCTGTAACCGCTTTTGCGGGCCCTATAGCGTTTATCGGCCTTGCCGTACCACATCTCACACGACAACTATTCAACTCAACAGACCATAAATTGCTCGTCCCCGGTGTGATGCTCTATGGAGGAATTTTGCTCTTGATTTGCGATACCATCGCACAATTGCCCTCTTCCTCCTATGTCCTTCCTATCAATGCCATCACCTCTATTATAGGGGCTCCGGTGGTTATTTGGTTGCTATTGAGAAAGCGAAATATGATCTTTTAGTAATATTGTCCGCCTTATGAAATTGCCAAGTTCTAATAATAGAATACATAACTTTACCTCAGGTTTATAATTGCAACCCTACGCCCTTATGACAGAAACCCTCGAAATATGCAATTTGAGTATTGGCTACCCCGGAAAGAAAGGGCAGAATATCTGTATAGCTCAGGATTTGAATTTTTCTTTGGGGCAGGGAGAGTTTGTAGCCATAATCGGGGCGAATGGGATAGGGAAATCGACCTTACTGAGAACACTTGGCGGAGTTCAGGATAAATTATCAGGGGATGTCCTTATCGATGGACAAAAAATGGAGTCGATTCCAACACAGCGCCTGGCAGCTTATCTCAGTCTTGTGCTTACTGAACCCCTTGCCACAAAGAATCTGACAGTTTCCGAACTCATTGCCCTGGGAAGACAACCTTATACCAATTGGTTGGGTAGCCTTACCGAAAAGGATAAGAACGCAGTAGAAGGTTCTATCCAAACCATTGGTCTTGAATCACTAAAACACAGAAAATGTTACGAATTAAGTGACGGTCAATTGCAAAAGGTACTCATCGCAAGAGCACTGGCACAGGACACCCCCATAATGATGCTCGATGAGCCAACGACGCATCTCGACTTGTACCACAAGGTGCAGGTTTTAAAAACGATGAAACAAATTGCCAAGGATTTTGATAAAACAGTTATCTACACTACACACGAAATTGATCTGGCCATTCAACTCTGTGATAAGATGTTGATCTTAGACAGCTCTACTTACCATTTCGGCACCCCTTGTGAACACATTGAAAACAAATATCTTCAAAATCTCTTCCCCTCCGATCTTATTCAATTCGATCCCCGAACCGGGACTTTTAAGATCAAAAACTGAACCTTCTTCCCTGTTTAATTTAAGTCAGAACCCCTATCTTTACTTTAAAATGAAGACGAGATGAGTACGGAGATTACCATGCTTGCTGTTGCACTCCTGGTTGGAGTCCTGGGGTTTTTCCTTGGGAATTACATCGAGCGGTTAAAAAGAAAATCGATCCAAAGTACCTTGGAAGAACGGGAGCGGCAGCTCAGGGACAGCAGGGAAGAGCTGGAAGGGCGGCTAGACACCGAAAGGTCGACAACAGAAGAACTGAGAATAGAAAATACCAAACTTTCGCAGCAGATTAGCAGAAGCGAAGCCGACCTCGAAAACCTCAGGCAAAAACTGGGGGAACAGAAAGAAGAAGTAGAACAGCTGCAGGAAAAATTTACCAAGGAATTCGAAAATCTCGCGAATAAGATCCTCGATGAAAAAAGCTTAAAATTTACTGAGCAGAATCAGAAAAACATAAAACACATCCTGAATCCTCTGCAGGAGAAGATTCAATTATTCGAGAAAAAGGTCGAGGAAAGTCAGAAAGAAAATATCAGTATTCATTCAGCTTTAAAAGAGCAATTGCTCAACCTGCAAAACCAGAATCTCAAGATCACAAAAGAAGCTGAAAACCTTACCAAAGCTCTAAAAGGCGATAGTAAAATGCAGGGGAATTGGGGAGAATTGGTTCTGGAACGAGTACTCGAAAAATCGGGTCTGGAGAAAGACCGGGAATACACTGTGCAACAGAGTTTTACCCGGGAAGACGGAAGCAGGGTATTGCCCGATGTGGTCATCAATCTCCCTGACAGTAAGAAAATGGTTATTGACTCTAAAGTTTCACTCACAGATTACGAGCGTTTTGTCAATGCTGAAGAAGAGCTACAAGACAAGTTTCTGAAAGATCATATTAATTCGCTGAAGAAGCACGTAGATCAGCTCTCTGCTAAGAAGTACGAGGACCTCTACGATATGGAAAGTCCCGACTTTGTCCTGATGTTCGTTCCCATTGAAACGGCATTTTCAGCAGCTATCAACAAGGATGCGACGCTCTATAACAACGCATTTGAAAAGAATATTGTGATCGTAACACCTTCTACACTCCTGGCCACCCTGCGGACAATCGATTCCATGTGGAACAATGAAAAACAGCAACGCAATGCCATAGAAATAGCCAGGCAGGCCGGGGCACTTTATGACAAATTTGAAGGATTCGTGACCGATCTTACCAAGGTAGGTAAGAAAATGGATGAGGCTAAAAACGAATACCGCGGTGCTATGAACAAGTTAGTGGAAGGGAGAGGCAATATAATTACCAGTATTCAGAAACTTAAAAAAATGGGAGCCAAAGCCAAAAAGTCGATTCCCGATTCTATTTTAAAAAGAGCTGAGGAAGACGACTTTAATGAAGAACCATCTCCTATGAACCTGAATTGAGGTCTGCCACATCCCCGGCGGCGTGCTGATCCATAAACCAATATAGATTTCCGTCTTTGGGAGCAACCAGCGCTGCAGGATACTGCGTATAATTACCCTGCTTTTTTAAAATTTCC
>JABDQM010000166.1 GCA_013042315.1 Flavobacteriaceae bacterium
TCAATCGCCACGAGTATAACCATCGGGATTATGGATCTTGAGAAGACGCTGGCTACGGCCAGAGAGTATATCAGCAGGGACTTCGGTATCCTCAAAATAAAAGGGGGGCTCAATTTGGAAGAGGACATCGCAAAAATGATAAAATTGAGGGAAAAATATCCCGGGATAGGTTTGAGGTTCGATGGGAATCAGGGGTATAGTGTTGAAGAATCAATCGCTTTTGTCAAAGCTACGGAACATATTGGCATTCAGATCTTTGAACAGCCTACCAAAACCAAGGGAGATCAGCAACTGGGAGAGGTTACTCATGCAGTGGGAATACCCGTAATGGCCGATGAAAGCCTTAAAACCCTCGACGATGCTTTCAGGTTGGCACAGAAAGAACAGATCGATATGATCAATATCAAACTGATGAAAGTTGGTGGAATTCTGGAAGGGATGCATATTAACTCGGTGGCTAAATCAGCCGGACTTGAAGCCATGGTAGGATGCCTGGATGAATGCGCCCTGGGGATCTCGGCCGGACTCCATTTTGCCCTCTCCAGACCGAATATTCATTTTGCGGATCTCGATGGCCATCTCGACCTTCAGAACGATCCCTTTCAGGGACTTTTTGAACTTAAAAAGGGTATTTTATACCCTTCTGAGGCTCCCGGACTAGGATATATTGGATAGCACCTTCATAAAGGAGGGAGATTAGCATTATTTTTATAACACCTAAAGAATAAAATTGTGATTGATATAGAAAATATCGAATTGGAATACCTGAGGATGGAAGACTATCAGAAGCTAAAAGACGCGATGATAGAATCCTATTCATCAATGCCTGATGCCTACTGGAGGGAACACCACATTCAAAAGCTGATAGATATATTCCCCGAAGGACAGGTGGTTATTAAGATCAATGGAGAACTGGCAGGAACTGCCCTTTCCATCATCGTGGATTACAGTGATTTCGACGTAGACCACACCTATAAAGATATTACAGGGGATTATACTTTTAAAACTCATACTGCAGATGGAGATATACTCTATGGCATTGATGTTTTTATCAAACCAGAATACCGGGGCCTTCGCCTGGGGAGACGACTTTATGATTACCGAAAGGATTTGTGTGAGCGCCTGAACTTAAAAGGTGTTGCCTTTGGCGGTCGAATGCCAAATTATCATAAGTATTCTGATACGATTTCCCCAAAAGAGTACATTCAGAAGGTACGAAGGAAGGAGATCCAGGATCCCGTTTTGAATTTTCAGATCTCCAATGATTTTCATCCGGCAAGAATCATCAAAGGATACCTAGAAGGAGATGAAGCCTCCAATGAATTTGCTGTCCTGATGGAATGGGATAATATCTATTATGAGAAACCAAATAAAAAGGCGTCGAGCAGAAAAAAGACAATAAGACTAGGGCTGATTCAATGGCAGATGAGACCGTATAAAGATCTGGACGAGTTGCTGCAACAAGCCGAGTATTTTATTGATGCTGTTGCAGGCTATCGTTCCGATTTTGCGCTTTTCCCTGAGTTTTTTAATGCGCCTCTTATGGCTGAAAACAACCATATGCCCGAGTCCCAGGCCATCAGGGAACTCGCCAAACATACGGATGATATCGTAAAGAAATTTTCTGAATTTTCGATTTCCTATAATATCAACATTATTACAGGCAGCATGCCCGAGTTAAAAGATGGAAAACTGGTCAATGCGGGTTATCTATGCAGAAGAGACGGGAGTATGGAAAGGTATGAAAAGATTCATGTCACTCCTGATGAGGCCAAGGTCTGGGGTATGCAGGGTGGAAATGAACTCAGAACCTTTGATACGGATTGTGGGAAAATAGGCGTACTGATCTGCTATGATTCTGAATTTCCCGAATTGAGCAGGTTACTGGCCGATGAGGGCATGGATATACTGTTTATTCCCTTTCTCACCGATACACAGAATGGTTTTTCAAGAGTTCGACATTGTGCCCAGGCACGGGCCATAGAAAATGAATGTTACGTGGCCATTGCAGGAAGTGTTGGAAACCTGCCGAATGTTCACAATATGGATATTCAATTTGCCCAATCAATGGTATTCACTCCCTGTGATTTTTCCTTCCCCACTAATGGGATCAAGGCAGAGGCGACACCGAATACTGAAATGATCCTCATAGCCGATGTAGATATCGACCTGTTGAGGGAACTCAACCAGTTTGGGGCTGTAAGAAATCTCAGGGACAGAAGGAAGGATGTCTTTGAATTGAAACGCAGGAGCAACGACTAAACTATCTGTATTAGCTCTCCAGGGTTTTTAATTC
>JABDQM010000168.1 GCA_013042315.1 Flavobacteriaceae bacterium
TTATTCAGGTCAATGACCAACTGGTCTACGAAATAGGGGTATATGATACAGGAGGTAAAGGCTTGTATTTCTTACTCTGGGCCAGGGAAGGTGAAGAGTGGAAGTTATTGCTCGACTTTAATTTCTAATCAAAGCTATGGTAATCAACTACACTAGAGGTATCGAGAGAATTAACTTATCTGGAAACTAATACAGGTTCTTGGGTATAAGATGAATCCTCAAACAGCTGTTGAACCATAATTGTTTTTTAAAAGCTTTTGCTTCAAAATTACATCTGGTCGAAGACTGGGGATAAGTGTAAAAATATGTACAGAAAAGTAGATCAGTCCCAGACATTGTTCATCAATTCGCAAACCGAGAGAATGGTTTCTCAAAAACGAGACGTATTTCGGTTCGGTTTTGGCCAGTCGCCATTCATGCCCCCGCAATATATACAGGAGGCGCTCAAGAAGGCAGTAATTCACAAAGAATATTCTTCGGTCCAGGGGGATTTAGAACTCCGGGAAAATATCGCCAATTTCCATTTTATGCATAATGGTCTTAAGGTGAAAACAGATAATGTAGTGGTTGCTCCGGGCTCTAAGATATTGATCTTTAACATCCTTATGACTTTCGAAAACGCCGATGTCTTCATTCCTGCTCCAGCCTGGGTCTCCTATGGGCCACAGGCTAAATTGGCTGGACATCATATCATCAAGATCCCTACTTCTTTTGAACAGCGATGGAGGATAACTCCACAGTCGATCCATGATGCAGCCCGTACCAAACGATATGATTCGTCGATCCTGATTTTGAATTATCCAGGTAATCCCGATGGTTTAACTTATTCAGAGGAAGAACTTTCGGAATTGAGCATAGCCGCTGGCAAGTACAACATGCTGGTAATCTCAGACGAAATTTACGGGCTCTTGGATCATGACAATACTCATCATTCTTTTGCAAGTTATTATCCACAAAGAACGATCACAACCACCGGATTGTCCAAATGGTGCGGGGCTGGAGGATGGCGGTTCGGAGCGGCAATGATTAGCGACGGACTGGAACCCTCGTTCAGGAAAACTCTGGTCGGGATAGGGTCGGAGACCTATTCCTGTGCTCCTGTTCCAGTGCAAATAGCGGCCAGGGATGCATATCAGGACTACGAAATGATAAAGCCCTATATCGATAAACAATTAGGTATTTTAAAAATGATAGGAAATTATTGTTGTGAAGAATTAAAGAAGGTCAATATTAATGTGCATCCTCCACAAGGTGGATTTTATCTATTCCTGGACTTTTCATTAATCAGGGAGCGATTAAACAGTAGGGGTATACGGACCTCTTTTGAACTCTGCGATCAACTTTTATCGGATACCGGTGTAGTACTTTTACCTTCTACTGCTTTCGGATTCGAAGATGACTTTTTAGGGGCAAGATTGGCCTATGTCGATTTTGATGAACCTGAGGAGGGCGAGGTTTTAAACTTAAGATCACACTTCCCTAGAATTACAAGGGGTATAGAAGCCTTATGTAAATGGATGTCTGAGATGTAAAATTCATAATCGCCGAATTCAAATCGTGAATTATTAAAGGCTTGTATTATATCGCTTAATTTTTGTAATGAAGAATTTTTACATTAAGCACGGATTAAATTTTCATGACTTTACCTCCTACATACTCTACTTTGAGAGAAGTAAGGTGAACAGTGTAGTTTTTTACTCGAAATTACTTTCTAATCGATAATGAAACATGGTGGCAAATAGACTTTCGGGATATTCAGGTACACCCCTGGTTAAGAAACTTGGAATAAAAAGCGGTTATAAGCTGAGAATACTCAATGAGCCCGAGAGTTATATCGATCTTATCAAGGAATTGCCTGAGGAGGTATATTTTATCGAGGGAGCTGACATTCCCGTTGATTTTATTCACTACTTTGCCCTGAAAACCCGGGAGCTGGAGAAAGACCTTCCCTTGCTGCTAGACCAGCTGGAACAGAAGGGAATGATTTGGATATCATGGCCTAAAAAGGCGGCTAAACGTAAAACCGACCTCGATGGTAATGCAGTTCGCAAAATTGGAATAAAGCATGGTTTGGTCGATATTAAAGTGTGTTCAGTAAATGAGGTCTGGTCCGGACTTAAATTTGTAATTCCTCTGAAGGACAGGAAATAAGTTGGATAAGAAAAGAAATGAAAGCCTTTCTATATAGAAAATACGGTCCGCCTGATGTACTGAACCTTGGGGAGATCCCCAGACCAGTCCCAAATTCCAAGGAAATACTGATAAAAGTGATAGCCACTTCAGTTAACAGGACAGACTGCGCCAATTTAAGGGCCAAACCAGCTATTATGCGCTTGTCCATGGGCCTCTTTAAACCAAGAAACCCAATTCTTGGAACGGAATTTTCAGGAGAAGTTATTGAAACAGGTGATGAGGTCACAGCCCATAACCCGGGGGACAAGGTCTTTGGGTTTGCTGATTCCGGACTAAGATCCTATGCGGAATACCTGCTCCTTCAGCCCTCTATCGCTTTTGCCAAGGTGCCACAGAGTATTAATATGCAACAAGCTGCAGGGTGTATAGAAGGAATGCATTACGCTTATAATATAATCAATAAGATCTCTCTGAATCCCGGAGACCAGGTGCTCGTAAATGGAGCAACAGGAGGAATAGGTACAGCAGCCTTACAACTATTGCAGTATTTGGGGATGAAAATTACGGCTGTATGCAATACAGATAACATTGAATTGGCCCGATCATTAGGGGCAATAGAGGTTATAGACTGGCAAAAGGAAGACTTTACACAATCGGACAAAACATATCACGCCGTATTTGACGTTGCCGGAAAAAGTACCTTTGGGAAATGCAGACATCTCATTAGGCCTGGGGGAGCCTATATTTCGTCTGAGCTTGGACCCTGGAGTCAGAATGTGGGATATTCCCTTTTGACTGCAATTTTCAAAAGTGTACCTTTTAATAAGGGTAGGAAAGTTAAATTTCCATATCCACCAAATATCATGAGAAGTTTACGGCTATTGGTAAATTTGATAGAAGAAGGGTATTTTACGCCAGTTATAGACAGGATCTACCCTTTTGAACAAATTCCAGAGGCCTTCCGCTATGTGGAAAAAGGACATAAAACCGGGAATGTGATAATCTCACTTTCATGAAGATCAATACCCTTTTCTTGTTTCTCGCGCTTCTGGCTGAAATCCTTGGAACAGTTGGGGGATTTGGTTCCTCAGTATTTTTTGTACCCCTTGGGAATTTCTATTTCGATTTTTACAGTGTTCTAGGTCTGACTGCTATTTTCCACCTCTCTAGTAACCTCAGTAAGATTTTTCTATTTAAAAAGGGGCTTAACAAGTCGTTAATTCTTTATCTCGGAATCCCATCGGTCTTATTTGTGGTGTTTGGCGGGATACTTTCTAATTTTTTAAAGACCTTCCTTCTTGAATTGCTATTGGGAATTTTTCTGATAGGTCTTAGTTTACTTTTTCTGATCAAAAGAGAATTGATCATTTCCCCAACCAAAAAGAATTCCATTCTTGGAGGTGCTATTTCCGGTTTCTCTGCAGGCCTGCTGGGAACAGGCGGGGCGATCAGGGGACTTACTATGGCGGCCTTCAACATGGAGAAAAGCGTTTTTATCGCTACCTCAGCCTTTATTGATTTTATGATCGATTTTACCCGAACCCTGGTCTACTACAATAATGGATATATCCATAACCACGATCTCAAATATGTGCCCTTTTTACTCCTCATAGGAATTCTGGGAACGTACATTG
>JABDQM010000171.1 GCA_013042315.1 Flavobacteriaceae bacterium
TATGAAATTGAATCTATGGAAGTGACCTCCGGGGATAAGGTTGAGGTAAGCCTGGCCCCCGGTGGAGGGTTTGCGTTGAGTTTGATACTTAAATAGGTCATCTTCCTAAATAAGTGTTCAATCCCCCGCTGCCGCAAGTCTGTGAGTCTGAAGATTGGCGATAGCGAGGAAATCGGGACTTATTTTCAGTTAAGTCTTAATCTATTCAGTTTCCCATATCGATACGGATCCCTCTATTCCAGGATGCTGATCGAAACTTCGGTGGCAATGGCCCTGGAGGAATTTCCAATACTAAGGTTATAATTACCTGGTTCTACCACCCACTGCTTTTTATCAACATTGTAATAAGCCAATTCATTTACGGGCATAACTAAGGTTACCGTAACGGTTTCTCCTGCTTTTACAAACACTTTTTTAAATCCTTTTAATTCCTTCAGGGCTCTTTCTACCTTAGAATCATTTTTAGATGTATATAACTGTATAACCTCCTTTCCGTCCATTTTCCCGGTATTTTCAATATCGACGGAGATATAAACAGAATCATTGACGGTATAAGCTTCTTTTTGGTTCGAACGGGCATTGGTAATTTCGAAGCTTGTATAGGAAAGACCATAACCAAAGGGATAAATGGGATCTATCTTCTTGGTGTCGAACCAGCGATACCCCACTAATATACCCTCCTCGTATGAAACTACTTCATCCCCCGGGAAACTATTGGTTGCGTGTGCAGGGGAATCCTCAATTTTTTTAGGCATGGTCCAGGGTAATTTGCCCGAAGGATTTATAGCTCCCAGTAACACGTCGGCGAGGGCATTGCCCCCTTCTGAGCCATTAAACCAACTGTACACCAATGCTGACGATTTTTCCTTGATACTATTAATATCAAAAGGGGCGCCGGCAATCATCACCACAATGGTGTTGGGATTTACGGACAAAACTTTCTCTATCAGTTCAAGCTGACCAAAGGGTAAGGCCAGATCGGCCCTGTCAGAAGCCTCTGTTTCATAATCACGATTTGAGCCTGCAAAAATAATGGCTATATCTGCATTTTGGGCGGCTTTTACAGCCTGTTCCAGCAAAGTGGGATCTAGTTCATCTATGGTCTGTACTCCCTCCTGAGTAACATCTCCAAAGATCGCTTTCTTTTTAGGTGCGTAGCGTTCCTGATACCCCTCAGCATAGGTGATAGTAACCGACTCCGGAAGTCGGTTCTTCAATCCTTGCAAGGGGGTTACTTCTCTTTTTGTTTTTACCCCTGCCCCAAAGCCACCCAGGGCATTCTTTTTTATGGCATTATTTCCAATAACTGCCACGGACGTTAGCCCTGCTGTGTTTATAGGTAATAGGTTTTTATCATTTTTAAGCAAAACAATAGACTCTGCTGCAATGTCATACGCATCCTTAAAATGGGCCTCTGTATTAATACTCCCTTCTGCACGATCTTCCCCTCCCATACTTTTTACTGTGTGTAATAGCTGTAAGATGCGTTTTACGTGTATATCTATTTCTGCTTCCGAAATTTTATCTGCTTTTACAGAATCGATCAAAGCATCTGCTAAATAGAATTCATGAAATTGCTTAGGTGTTCCCATTTCAAGGTCCAGTCCGCTCTTTAATGATTTAACAGAAGTATGGACAGCAGCCCAATCGGAAATAACTACACCTTCAAATCCCCATTCGTCACGTAAAACATCATTTAGCATATAGTTGTTCTCACATAGATAGTCCCCTCTGAACTTGTTGTAGGCGCCCATCATACTAAATGCTTTTGCCTCTTTTACAGAGGCTTCAAATGCGGGCAAATAGATCTCACGAAGGGTGCGTTCATCTATTTGAACATCTACGAAATCTCTGTTGGTTTCCTGGTTATTGGCCGCATAGTGTTTTACACACGCTGCCACATCATTATCCTGTAGGCCCACGATAAAAGGAACGGCCAATTTCTTGTTTAAAAAAGGGTCCTCTGTGAAGTACTCATAAGTTCTTCCTCCCAAAGGCGTTCGGATGATATTAATGGCCGGGGATAACAAAACATCTTTATCTCTGGCACGCGACTCTTCCCCAACACTATTCCCAAAGGTATAGGCCAGGGCAGGGTTCCA
>JABDQM010000175.1 GCA_013042315.1 Flavobacteriaceae bacterium
AATTTTTGGCACGCTGTTTGGTTATTACTAGCTGAATGTAAATAGTTACATTCTGAATTTAAATTATTTGTCATGAAAAATCTATTACTCATTATCGGAGCCTTTGCACTGAGCAGCTCAGTGGGGGCTACTACTTTAGAAACTAGCAGTGTATTTCGCTCTAACAATTCAGTGATATTTGTAGAAAACGGAGTTACGTTTTCTGTTTTTCCTGATGGTGAGTTCGATTTTTATATTGACAACCGAGTGAATGTCGGAGCAAATATCAATTTCCGCCGAAGCAACATCACCTTTAATTCGGGGTTTGATTATAACCCGTTTGTACAATACGATGATTACGGTGCTGTGATTCAGGTTGAGAATGTACCTGTATTCTACGACTACTACGGTCGCGTATCTCAGATTGGTGGAATCAATATATGGTATAATAATGGCAGGCTCAGACGTGTAGGCGGACTCTACGTCACCTACAACAACAGAGGTTTCTTTAACCCTTTCAATGGTTATGTCAACGTATACAACAGACATTATATATACAGTCCGTTCCACAGTTATTTTGCAAGACCGGCCCTTGGTTTCTGCTTGGTGTTTAACAGACCTTACAGAAGGTTTTACAACCCAATACGATACTCATTTTACAGGCCGTACAGAAATAACGCCAGGAGGTTCTATGCCAGAGTTGGAAGGTCTTATAGATACAATCACAGGCCTGAAAGAGCCAGGGTTTACCGAAACGACAGACGAGTGGTTGCCCGCAACAACAATACTCGAAGAGACAATGGTGTTGTGCGAAATGACGGAAGGCTTAGAAATTCCAACAAAGGAGTACGTTCTAACAGGAATACAACAACTGCGAGAACGGCCTCTCGTACAGAAAGAGCAAGGTCAGCTAGGACCACAGACAAGGTGAGAACTCCGGAAAGAAGAAACAATCGTTCTTCTAACCTTACCCGGAAATCTACCGCCTCTACTAATAAGAGGACTGCAACCAGGTCCACGGTAAACCGAAATGAAGGCAGGAGTGTTTCTCGCTCAGTAGGTAAACGAAACGATGTAAGGACCGCCTCCCGATCAGTGGGCAAGCGAAAAGAAGTAAGAACTGCACCGCGAACAAAAACGGTAAAGAGAAGTACTTCAGTGACCAAGCGGCCCAAGGTAACTAGTAGGTCTACGGTCAGTAGAAAGAAAGCGAGTACTCCTCGCACGAGTAAAAGCAGGTCAACAAAGAGGACCACTTCAACTCGAAGCAGAAGGGTACAATAAAAATAGTTTTTAGGTTGGTTAGTTGGTTAACCCCGCGGTGGATTCGTCCTTGCGGGGTTTTTCTATGCCCTATAAACAGGATTTATTTCTTAGGATTTAAATACTTAGAAAGGATCCCATACACATCATCAGAGATTCGGAATCGGTATAATATTCCAACATACATCGCAATGATCAGCAAGCTTTTAAGAGCGATATTCAGGATGGGATGAAAGGGGAATTGAAGAGCAAAGAAAACGGCGCTTACAATGATCAGCAGAAATACAACCTTAAAGGTCTCCCTGCTGAAAGGCTGTAGACCTAGTTTTACTTTCACATAGAGTAGTTTGAGAATATTATAGATAAATACTGCAATAAAGGTGGCTAGTGCAGCCCCGTTGATCCCGATCTCGGGAATCAGGTATAAATTGAGAAGAATCGTAAAACACGCCAGGAGAACACCCATAAAAAGAATGGCCTTGTAATGATCAGAGTTGTACAAAATGGCATTGTTGTTCCCCAATAAGGCATCAAATAATTTAGCCAGGCCAATCAGTAAAACCACATAAAATCCTCCCCGGTAATTCTCTGGAAGAAGTAGGTAGAGATCTTCCAGATTCATCAGTATCAAAATAAACAGCAATCCCGCGGTTATAAAAAGTGTTAAAGAACTTTTCTGATAGAGAATCGCAAGCCCCTTTTGGTCTTTACTATTCAACAGGGCCGCGGTCATGGGGTATGTGATCTGATGCATCGCTCTTGAGGGTACGGCGATCACTGTAGCAATAAATACAGCTACTGAATAGTAGGCGACCTTTTCAATTTCGATAAACTGGTTGATCATGAATTTGTCTACTTCCAGAAGAATAACCGCTGTTGAACCCCCAAGAATAATAAGGACACTGTAGGTTAAGATACTCTTCAAATTAGACGGGAACTCAAAGGTGAGCCTCGGCATTCTCAATCGATAGGCATAAAGTTTCATTATAGCAGTTCGCAACAGGTATACCCCAACTAATGCCTGCAAAAAAGTATCGACAGAAATTAAGTCAAAATAAACGGCAAACAGCAAAAGCATGACAGCGAGACGGGCAAAAATCTCTTTCATAAAATTCCCGAACACAGATCGAAGGTGAATTCTAGACCAGGAATAAAACACTTCAAAATACGCCATCGCCAGGGCGATCAGAAAGATATGCCATACGTAGTTCTCGGCGATCTCATTTCGCTGACCGATAAAAGCCCCAATCAGGTCATTGGCAAAATAGCTAAAGAGGGCCAGGGGCACTACTAGTACCATGGGTAAAAATAACATCAATGCCAGAAATTTATCCTGGGAATTTTTATCACTGTAACCACTGTAAAATTTGATCATGGTGTTGGGAACTCCCAAAGCCAGAAGTGGCATAAGGATGGCGGAAGTGGCGAGGAT
>JABDQM010000273.1 GCA_013042315.1 Flavobacteriaceae bacterium
TTTCCACATCGACCATAAATATGATAGCATCCGCTTCCCCTATCGCCAGTTCTACCTGCTTGTCGATCTCTTTCTCAAAAACATCATCACTGCCCAGTACATAGCCTCCAGTGTCAATAACTGTAAATTCTTTCCCGTTCCAATCGCTCTTCCCGTAATGGCGGTCACGGGTTACTCCGCTTACCGCATCCACGATAGCTTCACGCCGCTGGATCAGACGGTTAAAAAAGGTTGATTTCCCAACATTGGGTCGGCCCACTATGGCAACAATTGCGCTCATACGTTAAAACTAGGGGACAAAGGTAAGGTTAAAGAATATAACTATTCTTTAAATTAACCAATACTCTTTCTGTAGGAAATTCTAAATAATCGATTGAGAGTATTGTCTTGATATTCAAATTTTAAGTTTTGATTTGTAGACGCTAAATATGGATCACCTACCTTTCTGTTCCTTATAATTTTAGCAGGGACTCCATAGCATAACATATTATTTGGAATACTGCGAAGCACCAATGATCCTGCTCCAATTACTGAGTGTTGCCCAATGTTTATATTCTCAATAATCTGACCGCCTAAGCATACCGCTGAATACCGGCCTAATGAGAAATTACCTCCGGTTGTTACTTTTGGAGCTAAACTTGAGTAATCATGCATTAATCCATCATGATCTAGAGAAGAAAAAGTATTTAAGATACAATGTTTCCCAACTGTTGAATTTGTATTGATAATCACTCCAGGCATTATCGCAGTACCTTCACCAATAACCACGTTTTTTCCGATAATGGTTTGAGGATGGATTACCCTAATGAAACTGAATTTGGGTGCTATTTTTTTTATCTTATCAACAACTTGTTTTCGCACCCAATTATCACCTATAGCTACAATTCCGCCAAAAATATTATATTTATCTATGATATATGGTAAATCGAATTCCGTTCCTAATATTTCATAACCATTATGCTTCAGACCTTTTTGTTTAATAGAATCAATGAAGCCGATGAGCTTATACTTGCCCTCTTTTTCGATGCAATCCATAATAACGCTCCCGTGGCCAGATGCTCCAAAAATGATGACGTTTTTCATTAGAACAAAATAAAAAAGTGTATTTCATCGATGAAATGATACACTTAATCGATAATTCAAATATACATATTTTATTTTACTGGCTATTTATTCTTAATTCTTGTTTAATTTTTTGACAAAAACCTGGCAATTATTCAGACCCACTTACCAAACGAAATAGTACTACGTCCCAGATTCAATCTCGAACGAGAAGAGCCTAAGGAAGTCCTTTTGAAGTATTTTGAAGACAGCACTAAATCACCCTATGTTGTTAAGCGAATTGACGATCATGTTTTTATAAAATTCAACTCGAAAGAAACACATTTCTGGTCACCTCAACTCCATCTGGAAATTATTGAAAATGAATCGGGAGGGAGTAAAGTGCATGGTTTATTTGGACCCAATCCCACACTGTGGACCTTTTTTATGTTTCTGCATTTTGGAGTAGCCACCTTTTTTATCATTTTCGGTATCTGGGCATATAGCAGTGCTGCACTAAATAAACCCTACGGATGGTTACTAGGGGCGATGGGCGCAATGATCGTACTTTGGTTCTTCTTTTACTTTATGGGAAGGGCGGGCAAAAAAAAGGGAAGACCTCAGATGCAACAGCTTCATCTATTCCTTATGAAGGTATTATCCCGGAAAGAAGCTTCTCAGGATTGATATCCAAAGCGCCTGAGCTGTTTACTGTCACTCCGCCAATTCTTATTCACTTTTACATAGAGTTCTATGTGCACTTGTTTATCGAAAAAGTTCTCAAGATCTTTTCTGGCTTCTACCCCTACCCTTTTCAGGGCACTTCCTTTGTGTCCGATTAGAATCCCCTTCTGGGAATTACGCTCTACCATAATGACGGCACGTATGCGGATGATCTTTTCATCCTCCAGAAACTCTTCCGTCTCAATCTCCACCGCATAAGGTATCTCCTTTTTATAGTGTTTCAGGATCTTTTCACGGATCGTCTCATTGACAAAGAAGCGCTCCGGACGATCTGTTAACTGATCTTTTGGAAAGTATGGCGGGGCCTCGGGCAAGAGGGCTACTATTCGCTCAAAAACATTCTTAACATTGAAATTGGTCAACGCGGAAATCGGATGTAATTCTGCCCCGGGCAACTGTTCCTGCCAGTATTGTACCTGCTCTTCAAGCAAGGCCTGGTCTGCTGTATCTATCTTGTTTAACAAAAGTAAAACGGGAATTTTGCTGTTTTTGATCTTTTCGAAGAACGATTCGTCCTTTAATGCCTTTTCCCCTATCTCAACCATGTAGATCAGTACGTCTGCATCTTCAAAGGCCGACTTAACAAAATCCATCATGGCATTTTGCAGCTGATATGCCGGTTTAATTATTCCGGGTGTATCTGACAGAATAACCTGGAAATTTTCTCCGTTGACAATGCCCAATATACGATGACGAGTGGTCTGAGCCTTAGAGGTGATTATGGAGAGCTTCTCCCCTACGAATGCATTCATGAGGGTAGATTTCCCCACATTGGGATTTCCTATGATATTGACAAAACCGGCTTTATGCTTTTCCATCCTTTAACTGAGCAAAGTATTTTTTAGCTGCTGCATTTACTTTGGGTGCAAGGTACAACACTGCGATCATATTCGGTATAACCATTAAGGCATAAGAAAGATCAATCAGGTTTTTAACCAAATCGAGTGAGGCTACAGCAGCAAAAACGATCATTATCACAAAGTACACATTATACCATTTTCCGATCCTTGCATTAGAGAGGAAGGACAAACTCTTAACGCCATAGTAGGAATAGGTAAACAAGGTAGATAAGGCAAATGCCGTAACAATCAGCATCAGCAATTCGTCCCCATAACCAAAAAGGGTTTTTCTAAAGGCGTTCAATGTCATCACAATCCCGCTACCATCTTCCAGATAAGCCCCACTGAGAATGATGACGACGGCGGTGAAGGTACAAACCATGATCGTATCGATGAAGGGCCCAAGCATAGCTACCAGGCCTTCTTTGATGGGTTCGTCATTCTTCGATTGCCCGTGATACATAGGTGCACTCCCCAGACCGGCTTCGTTAGAAAACATGGCCCTTCGTATTCCGATGATGACCAGTCCCCAAAAGCCACCGGTTACAACGGTCTTAAAATCCCAGGCTTCAGTGATAATCATTTTTAGAGAAGGCCATACCAATTCTGAATTCATAGCCATTACCACAATGACTGCTGCCAGGTAAACCAAAACCATGAAAGGGACAATAGCAGAGGCCACCTTCGCTATTTTTGTCAATCCCCCGAAGATCACAAAAGATGTAATAATGGCGAGGATGAGACCTATCCCCAGTTTCCAGTTGAACTCGCTGGTTGCATATAGGGTCTCTACCGGATCAACCACACTCATAAAGGTCTCGGTAAATTGATTAGCCGTAAATACTCCCAGAAATCCAAAGAGGCCGCAGATACAGAAGAATACCGCTAGGGGTCTGGCCTTTGACCCCATTCCCTGGGTTATATAAAACATGGGGCCTCCCTGTAATTTACCGTCAGAATCTGTCCCCCGGTACATGATGGCCAGGCTACAGGAATAGAATTTAATACACATGCCTATCAGGGCCGTAATCCAGATCCAGAAAACTACTCCGGGTCCACCATCATGGATGGCAATAGCCACTCCGGAAATATTTCCGAGTCCGACCGTTGCTGCAACAGCAGCAGAAAGGGCTTGGAAGGAACTAACATCCCCTTTGGCATTCTTATCATCGTATTTCCCGGATGTAATTGCGATTGCATGGCCAAAGAAACGATAAGGCAGAAATCTGGAGTAGAAAACCAGGAAGAGACCTCCGCCTATCAATAGGATAAACATGGGCCATTCCGTGTAGGGAATCAAACCGGAAAGAAAATCATTCAATATTTCCATAGGCAAGCTGAAGTTCCGAAGGTAGGTATTTTTCGGATTTTTGTCGGACCCCCGCCTATCAAATAATTGTGGAAGCAAATTTTGATATTCCTAAAAAACCGTTGTATCTTTGCCGTCCACATCGCGGGGTAGAGCAGTAGGTAGCTCGTCGGGCTCATAACCCGAAGGTCGCTGGTTCGAGTCCAGTCCCCGCTACAAAGAAAGCCATCA
>JABDQM010000274.1 GCA_013042315.1 Flavobacteriaceae bacterium
GATACCCGGGCATAGCCGTATCCGGGCAGATCCACCAAAAACCAATTCTTGTTTATTTTAAAGTGATTAATCAACTGTGTCTTTCCGGGTCTTCCTGAGGTTTTGGCAAGGGATTTACGTTCTGTAAGCATGTTGATCAGGGAACTCTTGCCCACATTAGACCTCCCTATAAAGGCGTATTCGGGAATAGGGTCAGAGGGACATTGGGCAACACTGGAATTGCTCATGACAAAGTCGGCCGACTTTATTTTCATGATTTTCCGGTTTTAGAGTTTACTTTCCTCAAGCCATTTGGCCAGAATCTCATTGAATTCGTTGGGATGTTCCATCATAGGAGCGTGTCCGCATTTCTCAATCCAGAACAAATCGGAATTGGGAAGCAGTTCGTGAAATTCCTTGGCTACTTTAGGTGGGGTAACCGAATCGTTTTCTCCCCAAATAATGCAGGTGGGGGTCAGCATATGAGGCAGGTCTTTTGACATATTATGCCTGATAGCACTCTTGGCAATCGCAAGTGTTTTTACGAGTTTCATTCGGTCGTTAACCGTAGCAAAAACCTCATCGACGATTTCCTTGGTTGCAACGGCCGGATCATAGAATACGTCCTGTGCTTTTTTCTTGATGAATTCATAATCCCCTCGTTTGGGGTATCCATCACCCATTGCGCTTTCGTAAAGCCCCGAACTACCTGTAATTACGAGAGCTTTAACCATTTCAGGATACAATTTGGTATGCAGTAATCCAATATGTCCACCCAGAGAATTACCCAGGAGGATGACGTCTTTCAGCCCCTTGTATTCTATAAATTGCTCGAGGTATTTTGCAAAGTTCTTGACGTTGGTTTTGAGCATGGGCATGCTGTAGATCGGTAACTCCGGAACAAGCACTTTGTATCCCTTTTCAGGAAAGTAATTGGTTACCCCTTCAAAATTACTCAATCCACCCATCAGACCGTGAAGTATGATCATTGGGGTGCCTTCGCCAACTTCTATATATCGGTATTTCCCGTCAGTTTTAATTGAATTCTCCATGCACGACAGCTTCTGTTGTCAGTTGGCAAATATAGGCATTTCCCTCATATGGGACCATTTAATTGAGATAGGGATAAATCGAAACAGCTCTCTGCCTGAGAATTCTTTAGTGCCGGGAAAACAAAATTGTTGGGCCCGGACACACGGGAGAGGCAAAGGTTAAAAAAGCCGATTTTTATGAACAAAGTGGTAATTTGTGGTAAATAGTGGTAATAATTTCTATATATTTGAGTTTATATAGGGTAGACCAACCAAATTTGAATGATCAATTTCATTGGAACATATGAATGCAAGGCCGATGTAAAGGGAAGGGTGATGATACCTGTGACCCTTAAGAATCAGATGGCTCCAGTGATCAACAAGGGTTTTGTGATCAAGCGCTCCGTGTTTCAGCCATGCCTTGAACTCTATCCCATGGAGGAATGGAATCTACTCATGGAGAAAATGAATCGTAAAAACCGATTCAAGAAAAAGAACAACGATTTTATCAGAAGGTTTTCAGCAGGGGTTAAGCCCGTCGAGATCGATGCGACAGGACGTTTGTTAATTCCCAAAAACCTTATTGCCATTGCCGGTATTACCAAAGAAGTGGTATTGAGCTCGGCAATAAATATCATCGAGATCTGGGATAAAGATAGTTATGAAAAAGTATTGGATGAAACGGCAGAGAATTTTGCTGAGTTGGCTGAAGAGGTAATGGGAGAAGATGGTGATGAGCTATCATAATCCGGTCTTGCTCCGTCCTTCAGTGGACGGCTTAAACATAAAACAAGATGGTGTCTACGTAGACATCACATTTGGAGGAGGAGGTCATTCTAAGGCCATTTTAGAAAGGCTGGGGGAGAAAGGAAAGTTGTTCGCTTTTGACCAGGATGAAGACGCTCTGAATAATGACATAAAAGATGACCGATTTACACTGATCAATGAAAATTTCAGGTATCTCGGTCAGTTTTTAAAGTTCTATGGCATTCGGAAAGTGAATGGAATTCTAGCAGATTTCGGAGTTTCCTCACATCAATTTGACAGTGCAGAACGCGGTTTTTCGACTCGATTTGAGGGAGAGCTTGATATGCGGATGTCTAAAAGAAATCAGTTGTCTGCCTTTGAAGTGGTCAATGAATACTCAGCTGAGGAGCTAGGTCAGATTTTGAAGCAGTACGGTGAACTCAGGAATGCTCGTGCAATGGCCAAAACTATTGTTGAATCCAGGGAGAAGAAAACGATAAAGACCTCTTCTGATTTGAAACAGGTTTTGCAAAGGTTTTTACCAGGACATAAAGAGCATAAAATACTGGCCCAGATATACCAAGCTGTGAGAATTGAAGTGAATCAGGAATTAGAGGCCATTAAGGAGTTTTTATTACAAACCCCGGCATTGTTGACAGAAGAAGGCCGATTGAGCATTATCAGTTACCATTCACTGGAAGACCGCCTGGTAAAGCGCTTTATCATGACGGGGAATTTTGAAGGTGAGCTCGAGAAGGACTTTTACGGGAAACCGCTAAAACCCTTTAAAAAAGTGGGGAACCTGGTGGTGCCAGACGAAGAAGAGATCAAAAAAAACAACAGAGCACGAAGTGCCAAATTGAGAATAGCGGAACGGATTTAATTATTGAGTAAAAAATGAAAAACGGAATAGTATCCATCTTAAAAGGCAAGTTTCTAGTTAGTGGTGACGCCCCTAAGAATTGGCTGTTTTTGGTGTTCGCTTCCTTCCTGGCTACGGTGATGATTTCGAGTTCCCACAGTGCCGACCGCAAGGTACACAAGCTAGCCGCTCTCAATGAAGAAGTAAAGGAATTGCGAAGTCAGTTTGTAGAGATGCGTTCGGATGTGCAACGATTAAAATTAGAGTCGACCGTTAGACTAACCGTAGCGGATAAAGGCCTGCTTCCGTCCGAGACACCACCTAAGAAAATAAAAGTAAAATCAACCACCCCATAAATGGCATTTACCAGCAAACATATTCTCACCAGGTTATATCTCGTATCAGGAGGCTTGTTCCTTTTTGGCGGATTAGTCCTTTTTAAATTGGTGAGTATCCAAATGGTGCAGGGGGATAAGTACAAAGAACTCGCCTTGCAACGAACTGAAAAAATGTTCACCATCCCGCCCAATAGAGGAAACCTCTATTCTGACGATGGAAGTTTGCTGGCAACTTCTGTCTCCAAATATGCGATCAGATTTGATGCTGTTACCGTAAAGAACGAGGATTTCGAACAATATGTCGGACCCCTTGCTTCTCAATTGGGGACTCTATTAAATAAGCCTGCTTCGCATTACGAGCAACTTCTTCGCAAGGCCAAAGCAAATAAAAACAGATACGCACTTATTGCCCGCAATCTCGATTATTCGCAGTACATGAGTGTGAAGGAGTTCCCATTATTTAATATGGGACCATACAGAGGTGGTCTTATTGTGGATCAGAAAACGGTTCGCGAACATCCTTTGGGAAAGATCGCCGAGCGAAGTGTGGGTTACGAACGCTTTGATGAAAACGGCTATGTTACCCGGGTAGGCCTTGAAGGTGCCTTTGGACAGTACCTCAGGGGAAAAGAAGGGAAGCGTCTCAAGCAAAAAATAGCTAAAGGACAGTGGAAGCCCATCGGCCTTGACAATATCATAGAGCCACAGGACGGCTACGACGTAATTTCTACAATCGACATCAACATCCAGGATATCGCCCATCACGCCTTGTTGAAGCAACTCGAAAAATACAAAGCAGATCATGGCAGTGTGATTGTCATGGAAACCCATACCGGCGAAATCAAGGCCATATCCAATCTTGGCCGAACAGCTGATGATAAATATTACGAAAGACTGAATTATGCCGTTGGCGAATCTCACGAGCCCGGCTCGACATTTAAATTGATGTCCCTGGTGGCGGCTTTGGAGGATAAGGTAGTAGATACCAGCAGTGTCATCGATACGGAAAAGGGGAGATGGCGCCTTTATGACCGCATTGTAAGGGATTCGAAGCACGGAGGTTACGGTGAGATTTCGGTGGCCCAGGCTTTTGAGCTTTCCTCCAATACTGCCTTCGCAAAAATGATCCACAATAATTATAAGCAAAATCCCGAGGCCTTTGTCAACAGGCTTAGGCAGATGGATTTGCATAAAGAATTAGGCTTACCTATAAAAGGAGAGGGTATTCCGGTTCTGAGGAATCCTGGTGATAAAGGCTGGTCGGGGATCTCCCTGGCATGGATGTCTCATGGGTATGAAGTGGCACTTACTCCTCTTCAAACGCTGGCTTTCTACAATGCCATAGCCAATGATGGGGAATTGCTCAGGCCCCGACTCATCAAGGAAGTCAAAGAATGGAATAATACCATACAAAGGTTTGAGAAAGAAGTGATCAATCCTGCGATCTGTTCCAAGGAAACGGTGAGTAAGGTACAACAGCTGTTAAAAAATGTAGTGGAGAAAGAACACGGTACCGGACATAAATTATATGCTGAAGGCTTTTCGATGGCCGGCAAAACCGGGACAGCACAAAAGAATTACGTAGGAAAAGATCCCGATAAACTCAGGTATATTTCCACTTTTGCGGGTTATTTCCCTGCGGATGATCCCAAATATTCTTGTATCGTGGTCATACATGAACCCGATAAGAGTGTTGGTTACTACGGGGCGGATGTTTCTGGACCGGTATTCAAATCCATAGCACACAAGATATATTCCAATAACCCACTAGTTGATGAGGTTGCAAATCTCGAACCCTTTAATGAAGTGCTGGAAGAGGCCTACGAATCCTATTACCAGGAGGTGCAAAAAGACTTAACCATCATGCCCAATTTAAAAGGGATGAGTGGGATGGATGCTATTTCCATACTCGAAAACCTGGGCCTGAAGGTAGAGGTAAAAGGTAATGGAAAAGTGAAAAAGCAATCGGTGCGGCAGGGAACCCGACTTAATGAGGTTTCTAAAATAGTTCTGGATCTCTCATGAAGTCACTCAAAGACATATTATATGGAGTGGGCCTTAGGGCAGTTACCGGAACCACCGCCAAACTCGTGAATCAAATCTGCTTTGATTCCCGAAGTGTTTCTATGGATGATGTCTTTGTTGCCATCAGCGGAACACAATCAAACGGGCACGATTATATTGATAAAGCCATTGCCTCAGGCGCCAATGCGATTGTCTGTGAGCAGATGCCTTCAAAACTCATCAATGAAGTAACCTATCTGGAAGTAGAAGACTCCAAGAAGGCTCTGGCGATTATGGCGTCAAATTTCTACGGCAATCCTTCAAAAAACTTAAATCTGATCGGGGTAACCGGGACCAACGGTAAAACAACCGTAAGCACACTCCTCTATCAGTTGTTTAAAAAAGCCGGATTTAAAGTTGGTCTGCTTTCCACGATCAGGATTATGGTAGACGAAAAGGAGTACGACACAAAACATACCACTCCTGATGCCCTGTCTATAAACTACTATTTGTCCTTAATGAGTGAGGAAGGGGTGGAGTACTGTTTTATGGAAGCCAGTTCACACGGTATTGATCAGAAAAGAACAGAAGGTCTTGTATTTGCAGGGGCTATTTTCACCAACCTGTCTCACGACCACCTGGATTATCACAAAACCTTTGCAGATTACAGGGATGCCAAAAAGGCTTTGTTCGATTACCTGCCTAAAACAGCATTCGCAATATCAAATTTGGATGACAAGAATGGTTTGGTTATGCTGCAGAACACCAAGGCCAGAAAATTTACCTATGCGCTCAAATCGTATGCAGATTACAGGGCTCAGATCCTGGAAAACCAGTTCAGCGGTCAATTGCTAAAAATTGATAATAATGAACTGTGGACAAAACTTATAGGGAATTTCAATGCTTACAATGTGCTCGCGATCTACGCGACAGCTGATCTGTTAGGGTTAGATAAAATCGAAACCCTCAAATTACTCAGTGAACTGGAAAATGTAAGTGGCAGATTTCAATACTATATCTCAAAGAACCGCATAACGGCTATTGTTGATTATGCCCATACGCCGGACGCTTTAAAAAATGTGCTGGAAACAATCAGTGCATTGAGGACTGGAAATGAAAACGTCATCACCGTAGTGGGGTGTGGTGGTGATCGTGACAAGTCTAAGCGTCCGGTAATGGGGCATATCGCTAC
>JABDQM010000180.1 GCA_013042315.1 Flavobacteriaceae bacterium
TGGAAGGCCTTGAAAATTACCGGGAGGTCTTCGATCTCAAAGGCGGACATATGGAACTCATCGGTCTCGACAAGCACGAAACGGACTCTATGCACCCTTCTGCCATCCGAAAAATAATTCCATTAAAAGCCCTGAAACCCATCGAGTGGTATTTTACAAGGCGGCAGGAAGACCTCAAAGCCACAGCCGCTGACTTTGGCTGGAACTACATCCCAAAAAAGCAATCGGATACCGCTTTCCTAAGAGAGTTTGTCTTTTTTAGCTCCAGGCATATCCCATTTTGCTACAATCAGCTCACCGACGAAAAAAATAAGGCCTCCGTTTTTGATGTAGAATTCACGGAAGGTGAATTTATTGCGAAAGAGGTAATCAAAGCAACCGTGATGTACGTCCCCCTGCCTGCTTCCAGTCCCGTTTTCACTTTGGACAAGGAAGGCCTTTTGGGCTTGTTGTACAACCTCAGTGGTTCCGAAGAAGTGGAGGTGCCCAATCATCCCGATTTCAGCAAAAGGTTTCGCTTGGGTGGAGAGGATCCCGGAACCGTCTCTAAACTCTTTTCTGACGAACTGGTGCTCTTCCTGGAAAGCAATCCATACTACCACGTGGAATCGAATGGAAATGCCTTACTAATTCTCAAAAAGGAACGGCTGCTGAGTGTAAAGGAGGTGAAACGCATGATCTACTTTGGGCAACAGTTTAAAAAAATCCTTCTGCGTGGTGCTAATGCTCAATGAATTGTTAAAATACAGGCCTAAAAGAAGTTATCGGCTGCTCTTTTCTTAATTTGCGCCCTGTTTTGCGCAATTCATGAAGTTATATCCAATTGAAGCAGGGAATTTTAAATTAGACGGAGGGGCTATGTTTGGGGTAGTGCCAAAATCCCTTTGGCAGAAAACAAATCCTGCGGATAGCAATAACATGATCGACATAGCGGCCAGATGCCTTTTGATTGAGGACGGGGACCGACTCATCCTGATCGATACCGGGATGGGGAACAAGCAATCCGATAAATTTTTCAGTTATTACTACCGCTGGGGCGACTTTTCCCTGGATGCCTCCCTGAAGAAAGCAGGATTCCACCGGAATGATATCACCGATGTCTTTATGACCCACCTCCACTTTGACCACTGCGGGGGTAGTGTACAATGGAATGACGAGCATACCGGGTACGAACCCGCATTTAAAAATGCCACTTTCTGGACGAACAAGCCCCACTGGCAATGGGCAACTGAACCCAATGCCAGAGAAAAAGCTTCTTTCCTGAAGGAAAATTTGATGCCCATGGAAGAAAGCGGGCAGCTTGCTTTTGTGGAGATGCCGGAAGCAACATACGGTTCATCTGAAGAACTAAATTTCGACATCCTCTACGTCAACGGGCATACAGATAAACAGATGATCCCCCATATTCAATACAAGGGAAAAACTTTGGTCTTTATGGCTGATCTCTTGCCTACGGTGGGGCATATTCCCCTGCCCTATGTGATGGGATACGACACTCGGCCCTTGCTTACCCTTCCGGAGAAAAAGGCTTTTCTCAATAAGGCCGCAGACGAGGAATACTACTTATTTCTGGAACACGATGCACATCAGGAGATCTGTACCCTTCAGCACACTGAAAAAGGAGTGCGACTAAAAAACACTTACTCATTTGATGAAGTATTTTCATAAATCCTTTCTGCCGGTTTTGTTAATGCTGGGTTTTTTAAGTGCAGCCTATGCATTTCAGAGCACAGACCTTACGCCGGAGTTTAGTTTTACGGAAGGGATTGAAGGCCCGGCTGTAGACCGCGAAGGGATGCTCTTTGCAGTTAACTACCAGGAGCAGGGAACCATTGGAAAGGTAAATGAGAAAGGAGAGGCGGAAGTTTACCTTCGCCTGCCAGAAGGCAGTGTTGGAAATGGCATACGCTTTGATAAAGAACAGCATATGTACATCGCCGATTATGCAGGGCACAAAGTTTATAGAGTACAAAAGGGCTCAAGAATCCCTGAAATATGGGCTGAGGGGGCTGAAATGAATCAGCCTAACGACCTGGCGCTTGCCGACTCGGGGGTGATCTATCTGAGTGATCCCAATTGGGAGGAAAGTACCGGAAACCTTTGGATGGTATCTGATGCGGGGAAGCTGGTTTTGCTGGAAGCCGATATGGGCACTACAAATGGTATTGAGGTGAGTCCGGAAGGAAAATACCTCTACCTAAATGAATCCGAACAGAGAAAAGTATGGAAATACAACATTCTGCCCGATGGGACCGTTTCAGGGAAAGTGCTTTTAATTGATTTTAAAGACCACGGCCTGGATGGAATGCGTTGTGATAAAGAAGGAAATTTACTTATTACGCGTTATGGAAAGGGTACCGTTGTGATGGTGTCGCCTGCCGGTAAAATCCTCGAGGAATTCACCCTCAAAGGGAAGAATCCTTCAAATCTCGCTTTTGGTGGGAAAGATGGAAAAACAGTATATGTTACCATGGCAGACCGCGGATGTGTTGAAGCGATCCGGGTGCCAAATAAAGGAAGTTTTTATAGTAAAATACATTAAAATGAAAGTGATGATTAAGAAAGTGAAAATGCTTGCTGCCTTGTTGAGCTACGGTGTGTTGCTGGTGGGATGTGGCAGTATTAATATTGTATCAACCCCCATCGAAAACATCGATGCGGTTCCTCTGAAGGTTACAGCCTTGACGGAAGAAGAAAAACAATCCTGGGGTCATGCCGATCTGTTAACGGATACCATTCCGGGGATGAGCGTAGATCGTGCATATGAAGAGATCATCGGCAACAAAAAGGGAGATAAGGTTATTGTAGCTGTGCTCGATTCTGGAATCGACCTCACCCACGAAGATATCGATGAGGTGATCTGGACCAACCGGGACGAAAAACCCGGAAATGGCATTGACGACGACGGAAACGGCTATGTAGACGATGTGCACGGGTACAATTTCCTGGGCGAAGCTTATAATGAACAACTGGAGCTCACCCGCATACTAAGATTGAATCTGGGTGATGAAGCACTTCGGGCAAAGGCAAAGAAAAAGTTGGATGAAGAGCTGAAAGAAGCCACAGAAACCCGGCAGATGATCCTCAGCACAAAACAACAGACAGAACAGATCTTAGATGTGGTGAAACAATCTCACCAAGCGGTAAGTCAGAAATTGGGGAAGGATAACTACACCAAAGAAGAAGTGGCGGCCATCACCACAACAGATCCAAGTTTGCAGCGAAGTATGAATGTGGTTCAGCAAATGTTTAGTTATGGCGAAAGCATTCCTCAGGTAATTGGTCTTATAGAAGGTGATATTGAGCGAGCGGATGAAGGACTGGCATACTACAACGAAAAAATCGATTACCACCTCAACGTCGACTTTAACGGCCGAGCTGCTGTAGGGGACGATCCTTATGATATCACAGACACAAATTACGGCAATGGCAATCCTTCCAATCGCGTAGAAGATGAAAGTCACGGTACCCATGTGGCCGGTATCATTGCTGCTGAACGAAATAATGGTCTTGGAGCCAATGGCGTGGCCAATAATGTAGAAATTATGAGTGTAAGGGCAGTCCCCAATGGAGATGAATACGATAAAGATGTGGCTCTTGCGATCAGATATGCCGTAGACAATGGGGCTAAGATCATCAATGGGAGTTTTGGAAAAGCTTTTAGTCCGAATGCAGAATGGGTTTACGACGCAATTGCATACGCGGCTGAAAATGATGTCCTAATTGTACACGCCGCCGGAAACGATGGTTTAGACTTGGACAAGCCGACAAATGAGGGCTACCCTAATGATCATAAAAATAGTGACAGCGAATACGCTGATAATTTGATCACCGTTGGTGCGATAAACGACACCTACGGTTCTGAAATGGTAGCTTCCTTTTCCAATTACGGGTCGAATAATGTAGATGTGTTTGCCCCCGGAGGTTCAGTGTATTCTACCATGCCGGGCAGTGAATACGAATTTCAGGGTGGAACTTCGATGGCTGCACCTGCGGTCAGTGGAGTTGCTGCATTAATCCGCTCCTATTATCCAAACCTCAGCGCTGCTGAAGTAAAAAATATACTAATGGATTCGGGCCTGAGTACTAAACTCGAAGTTGTTGTCGCCGGTGATCCGGGTAAAGCCAAGGCTTTTGACGAGCTGTCCAGATCGGGCAAAATCGTCAATGCCTTCAATGCCCTAATCATGGCACAGAAAGTATCAGATTCCAAATCAAAATTACCGTAAAATGAGAACGCAAATTAAATTCTTACTCAGTACACTGTCCATAATCTTCCTTGGAAACTTCAGCAATGCCCAGAACAATCATCCGTATTGGCAACAGGCTGTAGACTATACCATGGAGGTAGATATGGAAGTTGAAACTTTCAGGTATACCGGAGCCCAGAGCCTGGTTTACACTAATAATTCTCCGGACACTTTAAACAGAGTGTTCTATCACATGTATTTCAATGCTTTCCAGCCGGGAAGTGAGATGGATATCCGTTTGCAAAGTATTTCCGATCCAGACAAAAGGATGGTGGAAGAGGGTAAAAGCAGAATCGCCCAATTAGGCCCTGATGAAATTGGATATCTCAGAGCTTCTTCCCTTACTCAGGATGGAAAGTCGGTTTCTTACGAATTAGAGGGAACTGTCCTGGTAGTGGATCTGGATCATCCCATTCCCCCTGCTTCATCCACTACCCTCGAGATGAATTTTGAGGGACAGGTGCCTGTGCAGATCCGAAGGTCGGGAAGGAACAATAAGGAAGGTATAGCGCTATCTATGAGTCAGTGGTATCCAAAGTTGGCTGAATACGATTTTGAAGGTTGGCATGCCGATCCCTACATCGCCAGGGAATTCCACGGTGTTTGGGGCGATTTTGATGTAAAGATCACGCTCGACAAAGAGTACACCATAGGGGGTACCGGGTATTTGCAAAATCCTGATGAAATAGGCCACGGCTATGAAACGCCCGGCACCAAGGTGAAGAAAACAAGAGGAAAGACGCTTACCTGGCATTTTAAGGCGCCCATGGTCCACGACTTTATGTGGGCAGCAGATCCGGATTATATTCATGATACACTTCCGGTTGAGGGTGGCCCAATGCTGCATTTTTTCTATAAGAACAAGCCAGAAATACTGGAGAATTGGAAAAATCTTCAGCCCAAAACAGCGGAAGCAATGCGCTTCTTCAATGAGAACGTAGGACCTTATCCCTACCAGCAGTATTCCGTTGTTCAGGGAGGAGATGGAGGAATGGAGTACGCCATGAGCACCCTTATTACAGGAGAACGAAAGTTTGGTAGTCTGGTGGGGGTTATGGTGCACGAAATGGCACATTCCTGGTTTCAGCACGTTTTGGGCACGAACGAAGCTAAACACGAATGGATGGATGAAGGTTTTACCAGCTTTATTTCCAGCTTGTGTATGAACGCTATCATGAATCAGCAAAAACCAAATCCGTTTAAGGGGTCATATGACGGCTATTTTCAGCTGGTGAGTTCGGGAATGGAGCAGCCACAGAGTACTCATGCAGATCGTTTTGAGGTAAATTCGGCTTATGGTAGATCTGCCTACAGCAAGGGAGCGGTCTTTTTGGCCCAACTGGGATATGTCATCGGGCAGGATAAATTGATGGCCACCCTTAAAAAGTATTACAGTGATTTTAAGTTCAAACATCCCGTTCCAAACGACATCAAGCGTACGGCTGAAAAAATATCCGGGATGGAACTAGACTGGTATCTCACAGACTGGACTGAGACGACCAATACCATCGACTACGGAATCAAGTCGGTTAATCAAGCGGGTAACAATACCGAAATAGTACTAGAGCGAATAGGGCTTATGCCTATGCCATTGGATATACTAGTGGTCTACAATGACGGCAGTCAGGAAACCATCTATATTCCCCTGCGGATGATGCGCGGGGAAAAGGAGAATCCTTACGGTCAGGTAAAGCGCACGGTAATTGCTGATTGGCCTTGGGCTTATCCCAGCTATAGTTTTGAGATCGCTCAGCCGATTTCGAACATCAAAGCTGTGGTGATTGACCCGTCTCAATTGATGGCCGATGTGGGGATGAACAATAATCTGTGGGTGGCTGAACAGCAATAAAAGGAATCAGAACCAGGGAGCGTCTTTATAAAGTTCGTTTCTGGCAACCTTTTCTCTGTTTTTGATCAGTAAATGCTCGCTATCTAGGGTTCTGTTTCTGTAACCGAGCAGGTGAAAGATCGCTTTGCTGTAGAAACGGGCTACCTTGAGATTGACAATTAATTGCGATTTGGATTTGTCATTCCAGGATACACCAGGCAAGCTTGCGAGTAGGTAATCTGCCTTAACTTTTCTCAGGAGGCCCGAAAGACCCAGGATCCATTTGGGAATGCGCTTGATCATAAAAAAACCTTCTGCGCCCTGCTTCTGATAAAGAGGCATAAAGAGAATCCCTTTTTTGGAGGTAACTACAGTTTTGCCATTGTGACTAGCAAGAGTAGTGCCTTTGGGCACCGATTCAAAACTTTCAAAGCCCGGTTCCATGGTGTAGGAGTCCTGAGCTTCAATAGCATAGCGCTCCGTGATCTCATAGAAACTGCGGTTATTGGCGGCAGATTGCTTCAACTGTTGCACGCAATGTTCATAATGGTCTAAGGATTCTGCGGCTAATGCGCCAGAATTTACAAGACATAGCCAGAAAAATGCGATGCTGTTGATTTTTGCTTCTTCGGTAGCGTGTTGCCCTGATTCAAATCCCACGGATACATAGCCGTACTCATTGATATAATTCAGGACCGGACCTTCCAAATACTCTTCTATTCCCAAAATGATGGGCACGGGAAACTGGCGCGCGAACTTCCGGTTGATCATGGCGTCATTGATGGTGATAAAAGGAAGCGTTTTGCTGGAAGTGGTATGGAAATCGATAAAGTAAAAAGGCTCCTGGTATGCTTCCAGCAAGTCCCTGATCACCCTTAGAATTTCCAACATTTGCTGGTCTTCTGAGGTGGCATTTTTAGGGGCGCCTTCTTCTATTCCCTGAATTTCATCCTTTAGCCATATCCGGTTGAGGTCTCTGTGGAGAAAGCGTTTCTTCTCTAGTAGAGCGGGGATATTTCCGGCTATTCCATAGATGTTTCCCTTTACCGGAAGAGGATCTCTGTTAAACTCTTTGAAGACATGCTCCAGGGCCTGAATACCCGAAGGTTCATTTCCATGCACTCCTCCAAAAAAGACGAGAACAGGGCCGGGCTCCCGGCCTTTTATATGACCGATAATCCTTTTCATACGTGTGTCGCGAGGGGTAATAATTTCAGCCATCAATTACAGATCGTTACTCGTAATGATTCCTACTAATTTTTTGTCTTTTACAACAGGCAGACAGTGGATATTGTTTTCTTCCATCATACTCTTAGCTTTGCTTAAAGGTACATCCTCAGTAACTGTAATCAGGTCGGTCTTCATAATGTCCCTGAGGCTTTCAGGCCGGTCTTCAGGATGCTGTTGAAAGTGTTCCACATCTACCCAGCTCACCAATCCGGCCAGGTTGAGATTATTGTCTAGTATAGGTGCGTGGTGGATGTTATTCCACAGCATCATTTTTAAGACCAGTTCCGGACTGTCGATATCCTGTGCCGTGATCGTCCTGGTGTTCATGCGATGCCCTACGCTAACATCCTTGTTAGGTATCTTGTATTCATCTCCCCGCGGTAGTTGCCATGCGTCTACTGCATATCGCTTTTCCTGTCTTTCGTACATGGTAGCAACTAGAATTTTAAGGGCCTCGGAAGCCTTGTTTTCTCTCAATAGTTTCCGGTAAGCATTAATCATCCAGCGAGAGCCTGTTTGAGACTTGATTCTCCTTTCAATAATGGAAAGGTAATGCTCAGCATCTCTGGGTTCAATATTCATGCTGTAAAGTCCTCTGAAGGCCATTGGGAGTAAATGATCTAGAAGAAGGTCCTTGCTGCTGATGAGTTTACCTTCCCAGTAGAATTGAGAACTCATACCATATCTTGCTGCGCTAAAAAAGTTGCTTTTAGCGTCTTTAAAGTCCATTTTGGTATGGATGTTATCAAGTGCTTTTGGTCTGCCATGCATAAGTCCGACCCAAAACATCATATTGGCGATTTCATCGTCGGTCGTAGGACCGGAGGGCATGTATCTGTTCTCTATTCGCACATGGGGTTTGCCGTCGGTTATCCCATAACACAGACGGTTCCAGCGGTATGTAGTGCCATTGTGAAGGGCTAAGGCTTTTAATTTTGGTATGGTTCCCTGGTGAAACTCCGTAAGACTGTCTGTTTTAAAATCAGTGGAAACAAGGCTTCTGAAATTTACCACCGCGTTTTTATAATAATCCGCAACAGAGCCCGATACCCAGTTTTGCCCGAAATTCACACGGGATTCCTTTTCGTTTAAAATAAAGGTGCTCCTGCGGGTGTCAACACTTTGAGTAAAGAGGGCGATCCGGGTTTCTTCCCATAGTTCTTTCCCCAGCAAAAGTGGCGAATTGGCACAGATAGAAAGAACAGGGCCCGCAATAGCTTGTGCCCAGTTGTAGGTATCTGCAAAATGTTCCGGATCGATCTGTAGGTGAGCCTGGAAACTCGTATTACATCCCTCGTAGAGAATGGTATCGTGATGAAGATTTACCTCGTCCACACCTTTTATATGTAGCTCTATATCATCCTTGCGGATGGACTGGATTGCTTCATTTAAGACTTTATACCGATCAACCGGAGTCATGTAATCATAATGCAGGTACTTATAAGTAATGGTTGGCAAAATACCTGTGAGGATCACCTTAGCCTCGTGTTTTGCCGCCGCATCTTTTGCCACGGACATCAAGGTGTTTAGCTGTTTGTGAAGCTATGAAAAGCAACTCCCCTGCAGTTTTATGGGGTCAAGATTGAGTTCCAGATTGTATTTGTTGAGCTCGGAAGTGAAATGTTCATCGGCGATGTCTTTGAGAATGGATGTGCCCAGGTCAGAAGGGTCCCAGGATTCGTCCACCAGGCAAAACTCCTGCTCCGCTCCAATATGAATGGGCTTGGCAGAAAACAGGCCCTTATTTAACATAAGATCCAGGGCTTCGATATCCTTAAGCAGATGATCGATGTATTCCTTTTTGTCTTCGTGATTGTTAATCTTTCGAACTATTTTTTCTCCCATAACGACTCATTTGTTCATGTACGTAAAACAGGACCACAAGATACCGCCTTAGCAGTGGTGAAAATATGACAATTATCATTCCCTTCCCACAAGCTAATTCTCACTATTTTTACCTCCTGATGAAGTTTACGTTTCCCAAAGAAGAAAAATTAAAACACGAAAAACAAATTCAGGAAGTCTTTGCCAAAGGTTCTTCTGTCACTGTTTTTCCAATAAAATTGCTCTACCTGAAATTGGAAAAGGACGATTGCGGGTTTAAGGCCGGATTTTCCGTGCCCAAGAGGAATTTTAAAAGTGCCGTGGCGAGAAACAGAGGTAAGCGGTTGCTCAGGGAGGCCTACCGCCTCAATAAGCACCGCATATTTAACAAAACAGAAGGAAGCTATGCCTTAATGTTTTTATACCTTGGGAAGGAATTGTCTTCTTTTCCCGAGGTGGAGAAGAATATGCGAAGTGTTTTAAGTAAATTTTTAAGTCGTGAAGCAAATGAAAAAGTTGATTCATAAAAGAGTACTCATTCCCGTATTGGCCGCATTTGTTTTTCTTGCAGCCAGTAGTTTCAAATCTGATTTTTTTGAAATTGCCAAACAGATAGAAATATTCACTACGCTATTCAAGGAATTGAATATGAATTATGTGGATGAGACCAATCCTGCAGAATTAATGGATACAGCCATTAAGAATATGCTGGACGATCTAGATCCGTACACCAAGTTCCTCAATGAGCAGGATGTGGAATCGTATCGGATAAACAATACAGGCGAATACTCCGGTATCGGAGCCCTGGTTCGTTCTTACAAAGATCGCTTGGTCATTATCGAGCCCTATAAAGGGTATCCGGCAGACAAGGCCGGACTAAAAGCGGGGGATGAGCTCGTTTCAATTTCCGGAATTGATATTGCCGATTTTCAGGACGATGCCAGTGAATTGCTAAAGGGGGCAAATAAAACCTCTGTTGACGTTAAGTACACCCGACAAGGCAAAACGTATGATGCCACCATTGAGCGGGAAGCTATAGAAGTAGATGCCGTTCCTTATTACAAGATGATAGATGCCGAGACCGGTTATATTGTCCTGTCGCGCTTTAATAAAAAGGCCTCTTCTCAAACGAAGGATGCGATTAACTCCCTGAAAGATGAAGGGGCTAAAAAATTGATCCTGGATCTGAGAGGTAATCCCGGTGGTTTGCTTTCGGAGGCCATCAATGTCACTAATCTCTTCGTTCCCAAAGGCACACTTGTAGTGACTACAAAATCCAAGGTTAAAAAATTCAACCAGTCTTATGAGACCAGGAATAAACCTCTGGATGAAGAGATTCCGTTGGTTGTACTGATAGACGGCAGAAGTGCCTCAGCCAGTGAAATTGTATCCGGAAGCCTGCAGGACCTCGACCGTGCCGTGATCGTTGGGGCCAGGAGTTTTGGAAAAGGACTGGTACAGCGGCCGTTAAAACTCACCTATGGCACACAGCTAAAAGTGACGATTTCCCGTTATTACACTCCCTCGGGTAGGTGTATACAGTCTTTGGATTATTGGAATCGGGACGAATCGGGAAATGCGATCAGAAATACCGAGTTTAATGATTTCCTGACTAAAAACGGAAGAAAGGTACAAGACGGAGGGGGTGTGATGCCCGACATTCAGATCGCTTCCTTAAAAAGCAATGATCTGTTAACTGCTTTGGCCAACAATTCGGTGATCTTTAATTATGCCACCGCCTACTATTACGCCCATCCCATAACAGAAATGACGGCATTTAACTTTACGGCTTCCGATTACGAAAATTTTAAAAGGCACGTAGCTCAAAGTTCATTCGATTTTGAGACCAAGGCAGAAAAAGTGCTGAAAGAAACGCTTTCAGGACAAGACAGCGAGGTGTTTAACTCGAACGTGATGGCCGATGTTAAAACCTTGTTGGCCTCCATCGAAAAGAGCAAATACGCAGCACTAGACGCCTATGACAAGGAAATAGAGAAGCAACTCACAGATGAGATCATCAAAAGGTATTTTTACCGGGAAGGGCTATACGATTACTATCTGCTCAACGATGAGGCGATCTTAACGAGCAACGAACTTCTCAAAGACACTTCTAAATACGATGGAATTCTGAGATAAAGGATTCTTTGGGACATTTTAAACTTTCAAGGCTGCTGAAGAGCGATATTCTTGTAAGCCCTAATTCGTGTGTAATGAATTCTAATATGCACGTCCTGAAACGTTTGGTTTTCCATACATTTACAGCCAAAATTTAAGAAGAGCATTTATGAACAGTAAATATCACCGCTGGCATCATCCTTACAAGCCGGCTAAGGGATTCGAAAAAAAGGTGGCTTATTTCAGTATGGAATTTGGCATTGATCAGGCCCTAAAAATATATTCAGGAGGACTTGGTTTTTTGGCCGGATCACATATGCGTTCCGCTTTTGAGTTAAAGCAAAACCTCATTGGGATAGGCATGCTTTGGAAATACGGATACTACGACCAGGGCCGAAACAAAGACCAGACTTTGCGTCCTGATTATATAGAAAAACACTACAATTTTCTGGAAGACTCAGGCCATGAGGTTGAGGTGAATATATTTGGAAATAGCGCTGTAAAGGTCAGGGCTATGGTTTTAAAGCCTTCTGTCTTTAACACGGTTCCCGTGTATTTGTTAACAACGGATGTTGACGGCAATGATGATCTTTCCAGGTCTATTATGAACAATCTTTACGACAGTAACGAACTTACGCGTATTTGCCAGAGCGTGGTGTTGGGAATTGCGGGTGCCAAACTGGTAGAAGCACTTGGTGGAGCAGATAAATATCACCTCAACGAAGGACATGCTTTGCCGGCCTTTTACTACCTGCGTAACCAGGGAATAGGCCGTGAAAAATTGGTGTTTACAACACATACGCCGGAAAGGGCGGGTAATGTAGAAAGAGATGCCAATGCTTTGAATGACAGTGGCTTTTTTGGTAAAAAATTGTCCCATGACGAACTGATGAAGGTCACCGGGGGCTCCGATCGATTGAGTTATACCGTTGCAGCCCTGAAGATGGCCAAAAAGACAAATGCTGTCTCCAAATTACACGCAAAAGTTTCTCGTGAAATGTGGGAGGGAAATACGGGAAGCAAGGGGATATTTCCCATTACCAACGCCCAAAATCAAAAATATTGGCAGGATAGTGCGCTTGAAAAAGCTAGAAAAAACAATAATATTTCCGCTTATCAAAAAAGAAAGGCTGCGCTAAAAAAGGAGTTGTTTGAAGTAGTCCTCGATCAGACCGGGAAGCTTTTTGATCCCAAAGTGCTGACCGTAGTATGGGCGCGTCGCTTTGCGGAATACAAAAGAGCCGATCTATTGCTGAGGGATATGGATCGTTTTGAAAAAATCCTGAACGATTCCCAGCGGCCGATTCAGATCATCTGGGCAGGAAAACCTTATCCCAAAGATGAAGGTGCCATTAGCGTGTTTAATCGTTTGGTTCACTTTACCAAATACCGCGCCAATACAGCAGTCCTCGTAGGGTATGAGATGACCCTTTCTAAAAAGTTAAAAGAAGGATCGGATGTATGGTTGAATACTCCTAGAATCACAAGGGAAGCCTCGGGTACCAGTGGGATGACAGCGGCGATGAACGGCAGTGTAAATCTGTCAATCAATGACGGTTGGATTCCAGAGTTTGCTAAAGACGGGAAGAATTGCTTTATCCTTCCGGAAGCAGATTACAAGAGTCCGGTGGAAGAACAGGATGCTTTTGACGGTACCAACCTCTACGAATGCCTGGAACAGAAAGTACTGCCTACCTATTACGATTCACCTGAAAAATGGTCCGGAATCGTTTTTAAGGGAATGGAAGATGTTGTCCCTGCCTTTTCCAGCAATCGAATGGCTACACAATACTACAAAGAGTTATATCAATGAGAACCCGGCCCCAAATACTGATTTATGGATTTGGGGCTGTTTTGGTTTTATCTCTGGCCTTTTCTTGCGGGCAGGGGACGGCAAAAGGCCCGGGCGCCACAAATGAATTACAGCCCAAAGATTCTGTTTTGGAAGTAAGCTTGGTTGTATTGGGAACCCTGCAGGATGCCGGATCTCCTCAGCTGGGTTGCAGTAAATTGTGTTGTAGGGACCTTTTCGAACAGCCTGATCCCAATCGGAAAGTTGTTTCTCTTGGTATAGTAGATCACTTGGCTGAGAAGCGATATCTACTTGAAGCTACCCCGGATATCACCTCCCAAATAAGCCGACTAAATCAAATTGCTAAGGTCGCACCTGATGAAATGCCTGATGGAGTTTTTCTCACTCATGCGCATATTGGGCACTATACCGGACTCATGTACTTTGGAAAGGAGGCAGTAAATGCCTCGGAAGTTCCTGTATTTGTCATGCCGGGAATGCGTAGTTTTCTACAAAACAACGGGCCCTGGGACCAGTTGGTAAAACAGAGTAATATCGATCTCAATCCTGTGAATGCGGACTCAATGGTTCGCCTTACCCCTTCGCTCTCCATTACGCCATTCCGGGTCCCTCATCGAGATGAGTATTCAGAGACTGTTGGTTTCAGAATAATAGGGCCTAACAAACAAGCTTTGTTTATCCCCGATATTGATAAATGGGAACGATGGGACAGGGACATCTCTGCAATGATTGCTGAAGTGGATTACGCCTTTGTAGACGCCACATTTTACCATGGGGAAGAACTCAATACCCGTGACATTTCCCAAATACCCCATCCTTTTGTCATTGAGAGCACGGAGCTCTTCAGGTCCCTTCCTCTTGCTGAACGAAAAAAGATTTATTTTATCCACTTCAACCATACGAATCCCCTGCTTTCCCCGGAAAGTGTCGAATACAAAAACGTAGTTTCAAAAGGGTTTCGTATTGCCGAATTCGGAAAGAAAATCGAATTATAGTTGATGTCCATGGGGTTGAAAGAGCATATTGAATCTTCGTTTGGACTTAAAATAATTTCCATAGTGCCAGTTTCGGGGGGTGATATTTCCAAAGCCCTTAAAATAACTACTTCTGCCGATCAGTTTTTTTGCAAATACCAGGTGGGAGAAGAGGGCTATGCGATGTTAAGGGCCGAAAAAGAGGGCCTGACGGCGCTGGCGGAATCACGTAAGATAAAAACACCGGCAGTGGTCGGACTATCCAAAACGGAGGATGGGGCCTTATTGTTATTGGAATTCATCGAATCAAAAAGCAAGGGAGGGAAAGAAATGATTCGTTTTGGCTCACAATTAGCCGAGTTACATGAGGTGAAGTCAGAATACTATGGCTGGGAAACAGATAACTACATCGGCTCCCTTCCGCAAAAAAATACCCGGGCAGACAGCTGGCCGGGCTTTTACACTTCTTGTCGACTCCTTCCTCAATTGAAATGGGCTGTGGATAGTGGCCTTTTGGCAGCGGGAGAAATCCCTTCAGATGAAAAGATGGAATCAAGGCTGAGTGGTATTTGTAGTGCCGCTGAACCCTCGCTGATCCACGGCGATCTCTGGGGTGGGAACTACCTCATTTCCGAAAATGGAACACCCTTTTTAATCGATCCCAGTGTTAGCTATTCCCACCCTGGAATGGATTTAGCAATGAGCAAACTATTTGGCGGATTCTCTACATCCTTTTACGAAGGATATCAGGAAGCTTGCAAAGATGCCATCCCGAGTCCGGAAGAAATTGAATTATATCAATTGTATTATCTGCTCGTACACCTAAATATTTTCGGTTCTTCTTATGCCGCATCGGTCCGCAGTATAGTGAAAAGGTATTTCTAAACCCTGACTAATCCTTGGCGTTGAAATCAGCTTTGCTGTTCATCCTATACCAAAGAGATGGCAATATTCTTAATACACTGTTAATCAGTATGCTTAAATTGGGGTTGTTACGATTTTTTTGTATCTTGACCCTTATGGTAAAATCAGATAAAAAAGATCACATAGAATTTATTGAAAAATCCGTTCACCACCTCGAAGCAAGGGGTTTTGACAAGATCAGGGTTGATCTGGACGGTTACGACAAACCTAAATCTTTCTTGAGAAAGAAGAATGGAACTACAGTTACTCCAGACATTGTAGCTAATAAAGACGGGAAAAGGTATTTTTTTGAGATCAGTTTAAAAACTGATGAGCCTCAGTTACTAAAAACCAAATGGGTCTTTCTGGATGCTCTTAGTCGGATGAAGTCTGATGCCTTCAGGATCATAACCACAAAGGGGCATTACAAATTTACCGATAACCTTCTGGAAGATATCAACCTAAGTAATAAAACACCTATCAAAATTTAAGGCGTCTAAATTATTTACTACTTAAAAGAAATCAAGGCGATTGAGTAATCAATCGTCTTTTCATTTTAATGTGTGGAATATCATCTTCTAAATATTCCTCCCCAATACCTTTAAATCCCAGTTCCTCGTAGAAATTTTTCAGATACAGCTGAGCTGATATCAATATGTCCTGCTCAGGCCATTTTGCGTCAATAAATTCGATAGAGGCCTTCATTATCTTTTTTCCATAACCCAGTCCCCTCCGATCCATAGAAACGGCCACCCTGCCTATGCTGGGGTCTTCAAAGTAGTCTCCTGCCTGAAATATCCGGGTGTAAGCACAGATTCCTGAGGTGTCAAACCCCATCGCGTGATGCGCTTTTTCATCCAGGTTATCAAGATCCAGATAGGGGCAATTTTGCTCCACGATAAAGACTTCGTTTCTCAGTTGCAGAACGCGATACAGTTCCTGCTTGCTGAGCTCTTTAAACGATTTGATAACTATTTCCATTGGTAGAATTAATCCTGTACGATAACCTGTTTTGTGTGGCACTTCCCGAATTCTGGCTGAATACTGAGATGAGTAATTCCAAATTCGTGAAAAACCTTCTCTTCTATTTCCTTTAATACCTCATCGAAGGTGATCAAATTGATGTTCTCATGAAAATCAATATGAGCTTCAAGGTGAATTTCCCTTTCATTTAATTGCCAAATATGAACGTGATGTACATTTTTTATGGCGGGATTATCACCAATTATTTGAACCATTTCATCAACCTTAATCTGATCAGGCGTAAAAAGCATCAACACTTTTGAGGACGACTTCAATAAATCATATCCCATATAGACCAGGTACAGACCAATAAGGATGGTGAGTAAGGGATCCACCCAGTAGAGTTGATAGAAATACATAAGCAGGCCTCCGGCAAGCACGGCTACCGAAGCCATCATATCTGTAAAGAGATGAAGGTAGGCCGATTTCATATTCATATTCTCCTTAGCATCCTTTCTGATGAGTAAAACGCTAAAACCATTTGCAAATATCCCTAAAGCAGAAAGCCATATCACTAAAGAAGGGGTAATTGCTTCCGGTTGTAGAAATCGCTCAACAGCTTCCTTAATCAGAATAACAGCAATTACAATCAGGGTTGCTGAATTAACAAATGCTGCCATGATTTCCGCTCTTTTGTAGCCGAATGTCCGCTTTACTGAGGCTTGTTTCCTGGTAAAACGATTGGCCAGATAGCTGATGATAAGGGAAAGTACATCACTGAAGTTATGAAGTGCATCCGATAAGAGAGCCAGACTACCGGAGATGATCCCTCCAATGACCTGGGCAAGGGTGATTGCAACATTCAGAAGAATGGAAATCAGTAGTTTCTTTCCACTGAGCTCTTGGTGATGATGGTGATGGTGTGAATGCCCCATTCAAATAAATAAAGTAACTGCCTAATGAGAATAGCTCCTATGAACAGGCAATTTTCTCAATTCTTCTTTCGTGTCGGCCTCCGTCAAATGGCGTGTTTAAGAAGGTGCGAACCATATCCAGAGCCTGGTGTAGAGAAATAAACCTCGCTGGTAAACTCAATATGTTAGCATCGTTATGTGCTCTGGCTAGTTCCGTGATTTCTTTATTCCAACATAGAGCTGCTCTGATATTTTGATGTTTATTAGCTGTCATAGAGGCGCCGTTTCCACTCCCACATATAATAATCCCTATGTCTACCTTCCCATCTTCAACATCCTTTGCAACAGGATGAACAAAGTCGGGATAATCAACACTGTCTGAATCGTCTGTGCCGTGGTTGAATACTTCGATGTCTAATGATTTAAGTAGACCAACTACCGCTAATTTGTACTCGGTCCCTGCATGGTCATTTCCAATTGCTATTTTCATGTGATCACGGATAAATTACCCTACTAAGGTACAAATCCTTGTATTTAAATCATCTCATTAAACTTATTAACATTGTTAAAATCATCTTTTGGTTAATTCCCTGATTTGCAGCTCATTTTTAATTTATCAAATTGTTGAAAGCTGAGCGATAAGTATTAATGATTATAGTAGGGTTTCTGTCTAAAATTTTCCACTTAGGGGAATAATACTATTTCCAAAAAAATATCGTCAAAAGTTGATAGTATGTTATTCACTTTTGAAAAGGGTAAATGAACAATGAAGGAGGGGTAAACTTGTAAACGATTTACTGTTTATTTACTTTATCAACAGTTATTGATAAGTGGAGTAAAGATCTAATTAAGAGGCTAATCTATTATGGAAAACTCAGTAATAAACTAGATAAGCTGTTCATAGCAAGTAAAACTACTTTTTTTTATCACCAGAGTTAACACCCCATCATAATCACCATTTTTTAAATTTATTAAATCAAAAAAAAGAAATATGTAACTATATATGTTAACAAATAGATAAAGAGTTGCTATCTCCGGTCTTCTATTGAAGGTCAGTAGATTATAATTCGTAATTTTGCGCCCAAATTAATAGTGAATGGCGAAGAAGAAGAAAAGGGCTAATCAACACAGAAAGAACGAAATTACAAGAGGAATATTTGAAGTCCTGGAGAAAGAGCCTAACAAGAGTTTTAATTACAAGCAAATTGCATCGAAATTAGATATAAGCGATACTGAAGGAAGAAATATTCTAATTAAGAGGTTGGGTCAGTTAAAAGCTAAAGAAAGAATCAGAGAATTTGAGAGGGGTAAGTACAAATCTCTGGAAAATAAATTCTTACACGAGGGTAAGATTGAAGTAACTGCAAGAGGTAACGCCTATGTTATCGTTGACGGGTTAGACGATGATATTTTTATTGCTAACAATAAAGTAAATAGAGCATTTAACGGAGATATCGTGGAGGTTTTAGTAAAACCAAAACGAAAATCGAATAAACTGGAAGGCGAGGTTGTTTCCATCCTTAAAAGGAAAAAGAACAATTTTGTAGGGATACTCGACCTACATAAGTCTTTCGCTTTTGTAAGGCCTACAGATCAGAAAATGTACACCGACATTTTTGTCCCCATAAATCTTGTAGGAAAGGCAAAAAATGGAGAAAAGGTGATTGTGGAAATTCTCTCATGGGAAAAGGACGCAGATTCACCAACCGGAAAAGTGGTTGAGGTACTTGGTTTACCCGGACTACACGATACAGAGATCCATGCTATCCTGGCTGAATACGGCCTTCCTTATCATTTCCCTAAGGAAGTAGATCACTATGCTAATAAGTTGGATACTGCTATTAAGGAAGATGAGGTTTCCAAAAGGAGAGATATGAGAAAGGTGTTAACCTTTACTATTGATCCTAAGGATGCAAAGGATTTTGATGATGCCTTATCTTTTCAGCAACTCCCCAACGGGAATTACCAAGTTGGAATCCATATTGCTGATGTATCTTACTACGTTACTCCGGATAGTATTCTGGATGAAGAGGCTTATGAGCGGGCTACTTCTGTATATCTGGTAGATAGGGTGGTGCCTATGTTACCGGAAATCCTTTCGAACAATGCTTGCTCTCTCAGGCCAAAGGAAGATAAATACACTTTCTCAGCTATTTTTGAAATAGATAAAAACGCCCAGGTAAAAAGCGAATGGTTCGGGAGAACAGCAATTCATTCCGATGAGCGCTTTGCTTATGAAGAAGCTCAGTACATTATAGAAAACAAAAGCACTGAGATAAGTAAAGAGGTTTCGATAAGGGGAAATGCTTATAGTGTATCTGAAGATATTAAAGAAGCCGTTCTAAGGCTTAATTCCTTAGCGGAGATCATGCGCGAGAGGCGAATGAACGCCGGTGCCATCTCATTTGATAAACTAGAGGTGAAGTTTAACCTGAATAAGGAAAATGAACCCGTAAGTGTATATTTTAAAGAAGCCAAAGCTGCAAATAAACTTATTGAAGAATTTATGCTTTTAGCCAACCGTAAGGTTGCAGCATTTATCGGGAAACAAAAACCTAAAAAAACCTTTGTCTATAGGGTACACGATGAACCCAACGAAGAAAAGTTGATGACCTTAAACGGGATCGTTTCTAAATTTGGGCACAAACTTAATTTTCAAAACAAAAAGACTGTTAGCGATTCTCTGAATAAACTTCTTGAGGATGTAAAAGGGCAGAAGGAACAAAACCTCGTTGATACCCTGGCCATAAGGAGTATGAGTAAGGCGATATACACAACGGATAATATTGGTCATTACGGCCTGGCTTTTGATTATTACAGTCATTTTACCTCCCCCATACGCCGATATCCGGATGTAATTGTTCATCGGTTGCTACAGCACTACCTCGATGGCGGGAACTCGATAAACGCTGAATCCGTTGAAGAGAAGTGTAAACATTCTTCAGATATGGAATACCTCGCGTCTAGCGCAGAGAGGGATTCTATTAAGTACATGCAGATAAAGTTTATGCAGGATCACAAAGACCAGGAGTTTGTAGGAGTTATCTCAGGTGTCACAGAATGGGGTATCTATGTGGAAATCATTGAGAACAAATGCGAGGGAATGGTCAGGATTAGGGATATCAAAGACGATTATTATACCTTTGATGAAAAGCAGTACGCTCTGGTGGGCGAACGCAGGAAGAAGGTATACCAATTAGGCGATGAGGTACGGGTGATGGTTAAGGATACGGATCTTATAAAAAGGCACCTCGATTTTAGTCTTCTGGGTAAAGCTTAATAAGTTTTAAAATATTTATACGTTCTTTATAGGACATCCTAAGAGAATACCAGATGAAAAAGTTGATTTTACTACTTTTTGTATGCTATACCTTCTCACAGCTTCAGGCCCAGGAAGGAAAGGTTACTCAAAACCTGGACAAGTTTTCTGAAGTTAAAGTATACGATGGTCTTTCTGTGAATTTGATCCGCTCTGATAAAAATCAGGCTGTGATCACAGGGGCAAATACCTCAAAAGTTGCCTTAGTCAATTCAGGAGGGGTTTTAAAGGTTAGAATGGAGCTCGTTAAAATTTTTAGTGGCTACCGTACTTTTATCGACCTCTATTACACTGACGACCTTTTAGTTATTGATGTAAACGAAGACGCCCGAATTACAGCCGAGGAGACTATAATCCAGGATGTATTAGAACTCAAGGCACAGGAGGGCGGTGAGATCAACGCCCAGGCTCAGGTAGAGCAATTACTGATCAAAGCGGTCACCGGCGGGGTGATCAATGCCTCCGGGAACTCAGACAATCAGGATGTGCAGATCAATACAGGAGGCATCTATAAAGGCAAAGATTTTAAAACGAAATTCACTACTGTTAACGTCAACGCTGGTTCAACCGCTGAGATCTACGCTACTTCATATGTAAAAGTAAGTGTAAAGGCTGGTGGAACTGTATATGTCCACGGAGATCCCGATAAGATGGAAGAAAAGACAGTGTTTGGCGGTAAAATAGAGCGAATGTAAAACTATGTCCATGGTCGAAGACATTCAGGCGGCGATACCTCTCGGATTTTTCCTGAGTTTTATGATCGGGCCTGTATTCTTTGTACTTCTGGAAACTAGCGCTACTAAGGGTTTTAGGGCCGGACTGGTGTTTGATGCAGGTGTCATAATAGCAGACATCCTCTTCCTGACCATCGCGTACTTCAGTAGCTTCCAACTTCTTGAAAATTTGAGTAATCAGCCGGGCTTATACGTTTTCGGAGGGGTAATACTGTTGATTTACGCGATTACCATTCTCTTTAACAAAGCTCCTGCCCAGGACAAGACCGATGTACACACAAGTAAAACAGGTTACCTTGGTCTGTTGATCAAAGGATTTTTACTCAATTTTATCAATATTGGTGTGCTTGTGTTCTGGCTTGGGGTGATTATCATTGTAGGTCCGAGTCTCGACAATGATCCGAATAGAATAATGGTATTTTTCTCTACGATGCTCCTCGCCTACCTTATCACCGACATATTTAAGATCCTTCTAGCAAAACAACTCAAAAGGAAGCTGACCCCAAAAAGAATACGCCTAGTTAAGAAAGGCCTGGGCGTCATCCTGGCGATCTGTGGCGTAGTGCTTATCGTCAAGGGTTTTCTACCCAAGGATAAGTTTAATATAGAGAAAGGGATAGAACTCATCCAAGAAGCTGAAAGGCAATAAAAAACCCCAGCCATTACAACTGGGGATTTCTGAGGCATCGAGCGGATTCGAACCGCTGTACAAGCTTTTGCAGAGCTGTGCCTAGCCACTCGGCCACGATGCCTTTACAAAGCAGCAAATTTACAAAAATAAGATGGAAACATCACGCATATAGCCGGGCCATAATTTAGCCGGCTATTATTAATAAGTGTAAAATGAAGAGGCATCGGGTGGACTCGAACCACCATAAAAGCTGTTGCGCAGCTCCGTCTAACCAATTCGACCACAATGCCATTTATTACTACAAAGATAAGAATTCAGCAGCTGAAAAACACATGATTTAACTCCTGCTTATCGAGTAAATGAATAGCTTACCGAGACAGAAGCTACATCGCCCCCAATAGGCGGATTTATCTTTGCCACACTTACCCTTCCCTTTGTAACAACAGGGATTTCTTTTAGTATCCTTTCTGCAATTCTCCTGGCTACATGCTCGAGAAGCTTAGAGGGTGTTTTCATCTCTTCTTTTGCGATCTTATGAATAGTCACATAATCAGCAGTGTCCTTTAGAAGATCCGATTGGGCCGCTTTTTCCAGTGGGGCCTTTACCTTAATATCCACACGGTAATCACTACCGATAAGAGTTTCTTCCGGTAAACATCCGTGATAAGCGTATAATCTGATATTGTTTAGGCGAACTGTGTGCAAAGCGATTTATTGTCGGGCAAAGGTAACCCAAAAACACTTTATTTCTAGTAGGTACAGCGGCAATTACTAAGTCCCTGGAAAAGATCCACCCCCAAAGTAACCACGTGGGTACCGGTACTAAAACCTAGGATTTCATTTAAAATTACCTGGTAAGAATAGCCAAAGTAGAAATTACTCTTCTTAAGACCCATAATTGGGGCGATATACAACGGACTCCCGATCTGGTCATTTAAAAATCGGTAAGTAACTCCGGCGTAGTAGTAGTCTTCAAAATCGTACCAGCGAAATTTAACATTAAGGTCGGTCACAGAACGCCCATCACTTTCAAACCATTGAAAGAAGACAGAGGGCTCTATTTCCAATCGACTGTTTTTGTTCTTGGTATAACGATATCCGCTATAGACGTAATAATTCCGTAAGCGATTAGGCTCAAATACAGGATTAAAACTAGACAGGTCCTTATCGAGAAGATTGGAAGCATTGAGGCTAAAATAAAACTTGTCCTTTCTGTACAGCACACCTACGTCAAAATTGTGATTGGTAGTTGCCCTGTCGTCGGTCACGTTGGGATCGGGCCCGTCAAAGTTTTCAATGTCGATTCTGAACTGGTTAAAATTGTACGAGATCCCGAAAGACACAAATTCGTCGTCATATCGATCTAATGTCAAGTGGTGGGCGAAAGACAGTCTTGCCCCACGCTGCTTGGTTTCACCGTTACTATCGTTGTACAACAGCATTCCGAGCCCCGACTTGTTTCCAATTCGGGCATCAGCGGCCAGGGATTGTGTATCGGGAGCGTCCTCTATCCCCACCCATTGCGTGAGGCCGTTGATTCGCACCTTGATATGGTCTCCGATACCCGCATATGTCGGCGACATCACAAACGGATTGTCTGCGAGATACTGAGAAAGCTGAGGCAGGGTAAGTTCCTGTCCCCTTGCGAACATCAGGCTCAGCATTATTATTCCAAAAACGATCGACTTACGCATATTAGCTTCGGTTAAATTCTCTTATCTGTAGAGCGTGAAATGGCCTACAAATTCTCTGTCATCTCTTTCTCCATTCAGTTTTACAACGTACCAGTAATCCCCGCTAGGTAATTCTGATCCCTTGTACATTCCATCCCATCCGGTATGGTCTATCGCCATAACAGTGATCTCCCTACCATAACGGTCAAATATTTTGATTAGTATCTCGGGGAACCCTTCCATGTTTCGGGGCAACCAGAGATCATTCATTCCATCACCATCCGGAGTAAAGAAATTAGGAATCTCAATGTCGATAAATTCCATAAAGATCTGGGCCTCCATCTCACATCCAAGACTATCTACCACCCTTACAGTATAGGTTGCAGTTTCTGTGATGTAGTAGGTGTTGTCCTCACCGTTATCGTCATCGTTAAAATAGAAGGTATACGGTGGAGATCCTCCCTCGGCTATCGCGGTGATTTCATTAATATTATTCTGTTCCAGCACAAGGGTAAGTGGATCAAAACTATCGATTTCAAAATCGAGAGTCAGAATACAACCGTTGGCATGTGAAATAGCTATATAATGTGACCCGGGAGCAATATTGGTAAAATCCGGATTCAATTGCATATCCATAGGATCTGTACTGTCAAGAGCGTACATAATAGATCCAAGCACTGAAGGATCATCCATGGTGATGTTGACGTAGTTGTCCGGAATATTACCGGTACACTCGTAAACGGGCTCTACAATCCCGTTTAGATTAACCCCAGGCTCTACTTCAACAATCACATTGGTTTCGCAATCCTGTGCGTCCCTGATAAAGACTACATACGTACCAGCGGCCAGGTCTGAGTAAAAGAACTGGTCTTGTACAAAGGCCGAATCTACAGTGGTATTCAAAGCAGTTCTATACGGCGCTGTACCTCCGGAAACGTTAACGGTTATAGTACCATCTTCGCTACCGATACAGATCTCATCCTCCACAGTGGCCGTTGCTGTTACCGGCGCAGGCTCTGTGATAGTAAACTGGAATGGGATAAAACATCCGTTTACATCTTGGGCAATAACATCGTATACTCCAGGCGCAAGACGGTCAAAATAATTAACCGTATCGAACTGATTCAGGTTCGGTGAAATAGCATAGAGAATATTACCTGTTCCGCCAGACACTTCAACAGTAATGGTTCCGTCAGCTTCTCCGGCACAAGTTACGTTTGTAGATTCCTGAACATCTATCTGCAGTGGAACAGGATCAGTAATCAGAATCTCATTGGTGACTTCCACACAATCTCCACTAGTTACTCTGATATAGTAGCTACCTGCATTTAGATTGCTAAAAGTACCGTCAGGCTGAGGCCCTGCAAGCAGCACAGAAAGCGCAGCGTCAGAGTACAATTCGTACTGGTAATTTCCGAGTCCGCCTGTAGCATCTGCAACAATGGTTGCCGTAGCTTCTCCCGTACAGTTGATCACAGCCGCACTTAGGTCCAGGTTGATCATCAGCGGCGGAACCGCATCGATGGAAACCTGGTTGCTTATATTGGCTTCGCAGCCGAAAGAATCCCTTACATAGTACTGATATACACCAGCTCCAACGGAGAAAGTATGCGTATTTCCTCCAGACATCGGTGAGAAGACTACATTATCGGTACTGTACTCATAAGGCGCTGTTCCACCTGAAGCAGTAAGTATAATCTCAGCATCATTGGTACAGGTCAACATGGAAGCTTCAATAAGGTTGCTTTCCACATCAGATGGTTCACTGATGGTCACCTGAATAGTTTCCACGTCACAGTTCCATCCGTCTGATACCGTAATGCTGTATATACCCGCTCCAAGGTTGTCAAAGACAGGGGAGGTTTGTCCTCCGCTGGTAAAATCAATGACTGTCCCTGTTGGGTCGTAGTAATTTAATTGATATTGGTAAACTCCCTGTCCACCGACAACATTGACAGCAGAAACAGTTGCATTGGTATCGCCGTAACAAGTTAGTACAAGAGGCGCACCCGTAATATCTGCGGTGATCGGCGTAGGCTGAACCAGTGTAATAACATCATTTAAAACACAACCTCCTGCGTCAGTAATATCGACAGTGAAATTCCCTGCTGAAAGCCCGGTAAAAGTCTGACTGCTTACTCCTGTCACAGAATATACCTGTGAAGTGGTGGTATTGGTCAATACAATATCATAAGGGGCATATCCGCCAGATGGATCCACCAGGATCTCTCCCTGGTCATTGGTACAGGTAACATTTGCTATCTCATTTACAACAGCTGTAAGCGGGGAGCTTGGAGATATGATGGTGATTATATTACTGTCTTCCACACACAAAGGCAGAGCCGTTTCTGTGATCCTGACAAAATAGTTTCCGGCAGGAATTCCATTTATAGTCAACGGATTTACAGCAGTATCTCCAACACCCGTAATACCTGTTGAAACAGCGGCGCTCGTAAATACTTCATAGGAATAGGTTCCGGTATATCCGGTAACATCTATTTCCAGAGCACCATTAGAGTCGCCAAAACATACAACAGGCGCTGTTGCAGTGGCCACAACATCAATTAGGTCGTAAGCCATGATTTCGTAAGGAGCGGTTTCTATATAGCAGCCTGTGGCGTTATCCGTAATTCGGAATACATAAGTACCTACTGCACTAAGGTCGTATTCAGCAGTGGTATTTGTAGGAGTAGCCGTTTGGGTTGCATTCGGATTACCCAGAGGCAAGGCATCTACCGTGTAGGTATTAGCCGGATTGCCATCATCACTTATGGTAATCAGTACTTGCTCAGGATTAGCACAGGAAATGGCAGTAACCTGACTCACAGCAGCCGTAAATACATTGAGGGGATCGATGGTCACCATAGCAGTATCGGTACAACCATTATCATCTCTGACGGTTACAGTAATATTCTGAACAACTCCGGTGTCATTGATGTTAAACGTATTAGAAGAGAAGAAATTCACTCCGTCAATACTGTATGTATAAGGTGCAGTTCCATCAGAAGCTGTAGCTGTAATCACTGCCTGACTAACACTGTTGTCTGCAGCACAAGCAAAACTTGTGGCCGAAGCAGCTAATGATAGTACAACAGGCTCGTCAATAACGACAGTTTCTGTATGCGTACAATTCCTGTCAGAAGTAACCGTAATGTCGTAGGATCCCGCAATTAAGCCGCTAAATATTGGGCTCGACTGAACCGTAGGAGGATTTACCCCATCATCTAAGGTATAGGTGTACGGTGGATTGTCATTTGATGGGTCCAGACTTATGTTTATTGATCCATCACTTCCTCCAAAACAAGAAACATCTTCTTTGGAATAGGTAAAAGTAACCGGCGTTGGAACCTCCAGGGTGATTGGCGCCTGAGCGTCACAACCAGATCCTGAGATATCGTAAACAATAGCCGTATAGGTATCAGGGGCTAATCCTGTAAAGGTATTGGAAACCTGAGGCACTCCACCTGTTACGCTAACTCCCCCGCCATCTAGCAGGTCGTATTCGTAACTACCGGATCCACCAGTAGCCGTTATACTAATTTCCCCATCATTAAGAGCACAAGAAGGCTGCAGATCTACCTCTGGAGTGAGACTCAATGGAGGTAAGATCGTAATGGTATCGGTATCTGTACAACCATTGGCATCCCTAACAGTAACCGTATAGGTTCCTGCAGCAGATACTGTTATGGTGGAACTCGATTGGAATCCGGCTCGAATACTGTATTCGAGCGGAGCGACACCCGTACCCACAACGGTAAAGGTATATGAGTTCCCTGTTGAAGTACACTGATCCGTAGCATAAGCAGGAGCAGTTACTGTTGGAAGT
>JABDQM010000181.1 GCA_013042315.1 Flavobacteriaceae bacterium
TTTAGAAACTATGGAGCACCAACTTGTCTCAAAGGTAAAAGAAGCGGTCAACGAGCTTTACAAAGTGGAACTTCCCTCCGTTGAACTTCAGCCCACACGGAAAGATTTTGAGGGAGACCTTACCTTAGTGGTCTTTCCCATGCTTCGTTATCTCAAAGGGAATCCTGAAAAGATCGGATCGGACATAGGCGAATATTTATTAAAAAATGTTCCGGACATCTCCGCATATAATGTGATTAAAGGGTTTTTAAACCTCACCTTCTCTGATTCGTATTTCCTGAATGTTTTTAATGAGATTCTAACTGAAGAGAACTACGGGAACGCAAAGGAAAAGACAAAAGGTGCTGTAATGGTGGAATACTCTTCACCAAATACCAACAAGCCGCTACATTTGGGTCATATCCGAAATAATTTATTGGGGTATTCAGTGGCTGAGATTTTGAGTGCTTCAGGTCATAAGGTATACAAGACTCAGATCATCAATGATCGCGGAATTCATATTTGTAAGAGTATGCTGGCCTGGAAGCGTTTCGGCAATGGGGAAACTCCTGATTCTACCGGATTGAAAGGGGATAAACTGGTTGGAAATTACTACGTCGCTTTTGACAAGGCCTATAAAAAAGAAATTGAACAATTAGTCGAAGCAGGGAAGAGCAGGGAAGAAGCAGAACAACAAGCTCCTATTTTGCTGGAAGCCCAGGAAATGCTACGACAGTGGGAGGCGGGAAATACTGAGGTTGTCACCCTCTGGAAAACCATGAATTCGTGGGTTTACAAAGGGTTTGAAGAAACCTATTCCAATCTGGGAGTCGATTTTGATCAGTTGTACTACGAAAGTGACACTTATCTCTTGGGAAAAGATGTAGTGGAAGATGGCCTTAATAGAGGGGTGTTTTTCAGAAAGGATGACGGAAGTGTGTGGATTGACCTCACCGATGAGGGTCTGGATGAGAAAATCGTTTTGCGATCAGACGGTACTGCGGTTTATATGACGCAGGACATCGGTACGGCTATTCAAAGGGTTAAGGATTTTTCCGATATCACCGGGATGGTTTATACGGTTGGGAATGAACAGGATTATCATTTTAAGGTCTTATTCCTGATCCTGAAAAAATTAGGTTTTAGTTGGGCAGAACACTTGTATCATCTCAGTTATGGAATGGTAGACCTGCCCAGTGGTAAAATGAAGAGCAGGGAGGGTACTGTGGTTGATGCAGATGATCTGATAAAAGACATGGCTCAAACTGCAGAAGAAATCTCTAAGGAACTGGGCAAGCTAGACGCTTACTCTGAAAAAGAGAAGCAGGAGTTATACCGGGTCATAGGCCTGGGTGCCTTAAAATATTATATCCTTAAAGTAGATCCTAAAAAGCGGATCTTGTTCGATCCGGAGGAATCGGTCGACTTTCAAGGAAATACAGGTCCGTTTATACAGTACACTTATGCCCGAATTCAATCTATTTTGCGAAAGGCGAATTATGATGAGGAATTATTAGGGGTAAGTTCAACAAAAACTACTCTCGAGTTACACCCAAAAGAAAAAGAGTTGATCAAATGGTTACAACTTTTTCCAGAAACGGTACAAGCTGCTGCAGAACAGTACAGTCCTGCTCTGGTTGCTAACTACACTTACGACCTGGTAAAGGAGTTCAATTCTTTTTATCAGCAGGTATCCATTCTAGGGGAAGAAAAAGATGAGGTTCGAAAGTTCAGGATAATGCTTTCAGCGGAGGTTGCAGGGGTGATCAAAAAGGGATTTGCTCTTTTGGGGATCAGCGTTCCCGCGCGTATGTAAAAAAAAAGACCGCTCGAAAGCGGTCTTTTATATATGTCTTCAGGAAAATTATTTTTCTTTACTCTGAGCTACAGCAAGTCCGTAGATCACAAGTCCGAATCCAATTTTGTTGACAGCGTCACCGATGTTATAGATAACATCCATGTTAAGTCCGATTGAACCTAAACCATCATACCATCCTGGAGTTCCGGCCATATAACCTAATGGGTAAATTGCCCATCCTACCAGTACAAACCAGCATAATGTTTTGTGAGCACTCAATACTGAACCTCCAGCCTGAACTGCGAGTTTCTTCGCTTCGCCAAACCAGATCTCGTATACGATCCAGAAGTAAGCAAGACCAGAAAGTAATCCCCAGAAAGCAGCGCTGTCTCTGTAAACAGCCTCTCCGAAGTATCCGGTTACAAGCATAACCACTGATGCGAAGATCAAACGCCACATCAGAGACTTTTTGGCTCCGGCTACTTTAAGGATTAAAAAGAATTCAACACACATTAGTGGTACAGTCAATACCCAATCCACATAGCGGAAGAAGGTTGGAGATTCTGCGAAACCTGCCCAGTAATCTCTCATGTACCAGTAATGTACTGCAGCGATAAACGTAATTAATCCTGAAACCAGGATTGAAGTTCTCCATTTTTTGTCAAAGCTGCTCATCGACAAAAAGAAAAATGCAGAGGCTGCCATCATGGCCATACAGCCAACGAAGAATGTAAACCCTACATAATCATCGGTCGCCATCCTGGAAACCAGTGAAATTGATGCTAAAAAATTTTCCATAGATATAGAATTAGTTAATTTTGTTTAAGCGAAAATAAGAAAGATTGAACAATATTTCATAAATTTGACCACATTATTTTATCGATTTGGAAAAAAAACAACAAAATATTAACACTTTTAGCGGTTTTATGATCGTCCTGACGTTTTTCTTCCTTTGGGTTTCAGTAATTTTTAACATTGAGGCAGAAGCTATTTTGGCCTATTTTTTAATTTTTACCTTTGGAATACTACACGGTTCCAATGATTTGAAGCTCATTCAACAAACTTCCTCTGCTTCAAACAAGAATTTTTTTCTCAGAGCTCTGGCCAGTTACGTTTCGGTAATTGGATTAACCGTCTTGTTTTTTTCGATTGTCCCTGCCTTCGCCCTGGTCTTTTTTGTCCTGGCTAGTAGTTATCATTTTGGCGAACAGCACTGGTCAGAAACAACCAAGGCATCTCCGCTTACATATATTTTTTACAGTTGTTATGGTCTGGTAATTTTCTTTCTTCTTTTTTACACCAATGCTGAAGAGGTTACTCCTATCATATATCAAGTAACAGGGTTTCAGATGCAGTCCGAATATTATTTGTATGTTCTGGTAGCCTCCTTCGTCGGCTTCCTGGGGATTTACCTGTGGTGGTACGGGCAGAAGAAAATTCAAGTGAATATAATAAAGGAACTGTTTTTTCTCCTGGTGTTTGTTATTGTTTTTAAAACCGCCTCTCTCTTATGGGCGTTCAGTATCTATTTTGTGGTATGGCATAGTATACCTTCTCTAAGGGATCAGACGAACTATCTCTACGGAAAGGTCAATAAAAATACCCTGCTGAAATACGTAAAAACCTCTTTTGTTTACTGGCTGGTTTCAATGATAGGCCTTGGAGTACTTTATTACCTGTTTCACGATAAGCAAGGGTTGTTTCTCTCGATTATGATCTATTTTCTTGCCGCTATTACTTTTCCCCACGTCATCGTGATGAATCGCCTTAACCGGACTTAAAAGCTAAGTCTGAAACTGGCATTGGGGGTAAGTCCGAGAGAAATACTTTCCACAGTTTCAATCTCATCCTGGTCGTTTAATCGGTAATAAATATTGAGAACATTGCGCTTCCCGAGTAGATTAAGGACAGAAACTCCCGCAGATGCCTTTACCCTGCCACCGAGACTAAAGTCGTAAATAAGCGACGCGTCGGCCCTGAGATAATTGGGTAGTCTGCTGCTGTTTGGATCCTGATAGTTGATCCTGCTGGGAAAGACAAAAGTATTTATGGCGTTACTACCTTCCACTGGTTTAGTGTAGGGTTTACCCGTTCGGTAGTTTAAACCGAGGCCCAGTTTGAGATTTCTGTAATTATAGGTGCTTGCCACCGTGGCAGTATGTCTTATATCGAGGTTATTTGGAAATTCATTTGGACTGATGTCCTCAAAGTAATAGGTATTATCATTAAAGGCATAACTCATCCAACTACTGAATTTGTTGTTTTTGTAATTGATTAGAAACTCTGCGCCTTTTATCGTATAGCTCCCAATTTCGCCGTCGAATTGGTCTTCATTTTGAAAACCCTGAGTGGAAGTACTAACCCCTGTCACTTCTTTATAGAATCCCTCCAGACCAATAAACCACTTATTTCTATCGTAATTGATCCCCAAAGAGGCTTGCTTGCTTCTGGTGATGGGTAAAGTGCTGTTATCTGATAAGATCCATCGCCTCTTTTCAATCCCGAGAAAATTCTGTTCCAGGTCGATGATCTGATTAGTGGTCTGGTTCTTAAATTCTCCCCTGAATTCAAGGCGAAAATCGGGCCACAGCATATAACTTAGATTTAAACGGGGTTCCAGGATGATCTCTTCAAATGTGCCTAGATTCTGCAGATAGTTGAGTCGGGCTCCCCCTAAAAATTCGAATTTTTCATCCGAAGACTTATATTGAAACTCGCTAAAGAGGGCATGTGATCGGATAACTCCTTTTATATTGCTCATAAAGGGGGGCTGACTTACATTCGTAAAGTTTGTGATACCCACTTCTGTCAACTGATATCCGTTCCGGGTGAGTAGCTCATCGGTAAGCACGAAAGCTGATGTTGCCTTGAGCGAGGATTCTAATACTTCGTTGTTCTGGAATAAGGTCTGCTCGCCGTTCCCTTCAATATTTTGTGCATCGAGGTTATATCTCGTATAATAGGCGTTAAGGTCGGTAGAAAATCGGTCCGACCATTGGCTTGAGAGTCGTCCACCAAAGGAAAAATTGGTCTGGTCGAGCAAGCTTTGGTTTACCCGACTCGTAGTTTGATTGGTTTCGACATAATCCAGATTATTATTGATCTGAATGGCACTTACCCTTAATTTGTGATAATCATTGATATCGTAAAGTACTTTTGCGGTAAAGTCATAGAAGTAAAAATTCTCCTCACGGTCAATGGCGTCATCGGAACCACCACTGCCCTTTACCTCAGTATCCTGAAAAGCTCGTTCAAAGAACTGGTTATAAGTGGGAGTATTTAGAAAATCAGTAACTGACCTCCGCGCTGAAAACTGCACAGCTAGCCTGTCGGAAAGAGGAATATGGCTGTACATATCCCCACTGATCAAATTAAAACCTCCTCCTCCGAAAATGCGATCCTGTACTTCGTTTTTTGTCTCCATACTTATGATTCCACTGACACCATCGCCGTATTGAGAACTCGTCCCATTCTTGATAATTGTCACCTTGTCTGTGAGATAGGGGTTAAATGCGGAAATAAGTCCGAAGAAGTGACCAGACTGATACATTTTAATTCCATCCCACAAGATGAGATTCTGGTCATTGGTGCCCCCGCGAATATTGATGTCAGAAACTGTTTCATCAATACTTTTTATGCCGGGCAGAGCCTGAATGGTTTGCAGTATATCGGGTTCCGACAAGCCTGGAAGAATACCAAAGTCTTGGATATCGAGTAAGATACTGCCGTCTTTTTCCCGGGATATACCGGTAGTCAGAAATTGATAGACTACTACTTCTTCCAATTCCTGATAACTAAGGGCGAGAAGAAGAACGGGACAGTCCGTATTTTTAATCAATTCGGAAGCACTAATATACCGCGGTTTAAAGCCCAGGAATCGTATTCTGAGATTAGCATCTCTGGGGATATTTCCGAGTGTAAATTTACCGTCCATATCCGTTAGGACGGCCTCAGAGCTTCCGAGTACTTCTACGGTAGCTCCGGGAATAGTATTTGTTCCGTAATTGTCAAAGACAAATCCACATATATCCACCGTAGTTATGGGTGTGATGGTGAAATAGCGCTCGGAAAGCTTATCAAATCGAAGTTGAGTCTCTTTTTCCAGGAATTGTAAAATGATGGTCAGTTCCGTTTCATCAATTGGAATAACCCTCAAATCCTTTAAGTCGTCATCGACATAGGAAAATGCAATATTGTATTCTTGCTCTAATTGTTGGAGATAGGGAATAAGGGCTACCCTATTGGTTTCCCCGTCCTGCGCGTTTGCCAGGACCCCAAAAAATATGAAGAAGCAAAAAAGGAATCTTTTAAGGCGCGTTATCTGCATAAAAGAGCACTTTATTCCCCTCTAAGGTAAAGTTTATTTGAGAAGGAGTACTTATACTCTGTAACGCCAGATTTATGTTTGTGTTGCTGAACGTACCGGTAAAAAGTGCATTGAGGTCAACGTTTTGGGTTTCAACCTCAACATTGTATTGTCTTTCAAATTCCTGAAGGACATAAACAAAGGGTATACTTTTAAAAGTACTTTCATTATTGATCCAGGAAGGTTCTGTAGTAACAGGCATCTCAACATCTATGATTTTCCCTTTAATGACCAGGAATGAAGTTCCTGCAGGTAATTTTTTCTCTTTGTTTTGGTAGTTTACGCTTACAAGGCCTTCGTAGCAGCTTACTTCAAAAAAATCACCCCTGCTTTCCACATTAAACTGAGTACCGAGGACGCTTACTGTGCCCAGAGGAGTATTTACTGTAAATTTTTCTCCTTTTGCTACTTTAAAGTAAGCCTCACCTTCCAGAGATAGTTTTCGCTCTTGATCCCAGTTTCGTTCGCTGAAAGATAATTCTGATCCAGCATTTAGGGTCACTTCAGAGGCATCAGGTAATACAATTTCTGTACGCTGTGCATATTCAGTCGAAAAGGATTCATCCAGGGTGGAAATATAAAATATCGAAGCTGCAATAAGTACAGTAACGGCGGCGGCAATACGCATCAAATAGCCGGAAGGACGCATTTTTATAACCTTGGGTGCGCTCTCTTCCTGTTTCTTCTTAAGATCGGCAAGAGCCTGATCCACGTCGAACGAAGGCGGGGACAAGGAATCACTTGCCTTTACAATCTTTAGGTAGGAGGCGTACTCCTCAGATTGCTTAAAGGTCTCGAGTTCCTCTCCGCTTAATTCGTTATTGAGCCATTTGGCCAGGTAATTTTCTTGCATGATTTCTGCACTTTACTCCTATATAACACTCCAATGATAAAAAACCCTACCGTTGGTCGATATTTTTTTATTCTATTCTCCGGGAAACACTATAATCATTGAACTTATCCTAAATTCCATCAATTTGTTCCCTGAGGGTCTTTAGCGCCAGATGCATTCGTTTTTCTATGGCCTTTACGCTCACACCTTCCATCTCGGCGATTTCTTTGTATTTCTTTCCATCGATTCTATTGAGAAGAAAAACCGTGCGTTGGTTTTCGGGAAGGCTATCAAGGGCCCGATCCAATTTTTGCTTAAACTCTTTTTCTTCCAAAAGGAACTCAGGAGATTCCTGGTTTCGGTCTTTGGTTGCTTTTTCGGCGTATTTTAGTCTTACTTTTTCAGCTTTCAGGACATTGAGATAGAGATTATTGGCAACCTTATACACAAATGCCTTGGCTTTTTCCGGAGCTACCTTTGCACAGTTTTCCCACAACTTCACAAATGCCTCTTGCACAGCGTCATAGGCCTTCTCCTCGTTGCCGTACTTATAATATATATAATTAAAGATCGTTTTAGAATTAGACTTGAAGATCGTGTTGAAGACCTGTTCTTCGCAAACATTATCCATATAGTGCCCCTCTTACTTAATTGATGAAAGTCAAAGATATTTTAAAAAAAATTAAAAATAGGGTAGGGTATTTTTATAAATAGCTGTTATAAGTCTGTACGAACAACAAAAAAATCCAAATCGTTATGAAAAATGTTTTTAAGTTTTCAGTGTTTTCAATGCTTTTTATAGCAGCACTGACGTTCACTTCCTGTCAGGAAGAGTTTGAAGAACTACCACAGCCGGACGAGCAGCAAACCATTATGGCCAGCTCATCAACGGCTTTACTTATTGAAAGGACATCATCCAATGATGGTTCTTATGACAATATTGTAGATGGTGCCAGCTGTTTTGCCCTTAATTTTCCATACACCGTTGAGGTAAATGGAGTTCAGATCACAATCGATTCAAAAGAAGACCTTCATGTTATTGAAGAGATCTTTGATGCTATTGATGATGATGTGGACCTGCTGGATATCGTCTTCCCAATTACAATCACTTTTAGTGATTTTTCTGAAGAGGTCATCAATAATATAGAAGAACTTCGCGCCCTCGCTGAGCAGTGTATCGAAGGTGGAGATGACGATGATATTGAGTGTATCGACTTCGTATATCCCATCACCCTGTTTACTTTCGATATTAATGAACAGCAAACCGGAAGTGTTACTGTCAACAGTGACAGGGAATTGAGATTATTCTTCAAAGAGTTAGATGACGATGATCTGATCAGTATTGATTTTCCAATATCTCTGAAATTATACGATGGTACTCAGATTACAGTTAGCAGTAATGCCGAATTAGCCGCTGCTATTGAGAATGCTAAGGAAGCTTGTGATGAAGATGACGATGATGATTATAACGATGACGATTTTACCCTCGAACGCTTCAATAACCTCATTACAGAATGCCCTTGGTTGGTTAATGAAGTAGAAAGAGATGCTGTTAGTCAGACCGGTCAGTATTTTGATTGGCTGATGAATTTTTCTGAAGACGGTGCAGTAACTGTAAGAGACAGAATGGGTAACGTTCTGAACGGAACATGGAGTAGCCGAATCACCGATCATGGAGTATTATTGAATCTCGAGTTTGACGTTTTGGTCGATTTTACCCTGGAATGGTTTGTATATGAAATAGAACCAGGTAAGATTAAACTCTACTCAGAAGGTGGAAACAAGATTATCCTCAGATCTGTGTGTGATGTTTATGATGAAGAGCCCAATACCTTACGTGAGATCTTACGCGAGTGTGCCTGGGTGATAAAGAAAGTTAAACTCAATGGAGATGAAATCGATCGTCTGCTAGGATATGAGTTTGAGTTCATGGCCGAAGGTGTTGTTACCCTGAGCAACGGAGTGAATACTTCTACCGGTTCATGGGAAATTACAACCAACGCTCAAGGACGCCTTGTAATGGCCTTGACCTTTGGAGAAGACCCCAATGATCCTGACAGATTAGACCCTAATCCAAATGAAGTTCAATTTGAATGGTTATTAAGTGATTTGCGAAATGATCGTTTGAAATTCGAAATAGAAGGTACTGCTTATGAGTTGATACTACAGAGAGTGTGTGATGATACACCAAATAACTCTGATGGTGATGTTCTTGAAATCCGTACCGCAATGATGGACGGCGAGTGGATTGTTGCCCAATACAAAGACGGTGAGGTAGATGAAACTCAAAACTTTATGCCCTATACTTTTGGATTTGGAGAAGAGCATATAATGAGCATTACTACCGGTCAGACCGGGGTAACCCGCGCAGGAGTATGGAGAGTACTTCGCAACAGCGAAGGGAAACTCAAAGTATACCTCAATGCAGGAGTCGAAGGAGAACTTATTGACCTTACAGACGACTGGGACTTTGTTTCCATGAGTTATAATGAAGCAAACATGCAGTATGACAGAATTGAACTAAAGAGTTATAATGACTATAATGGGAGTTATGACGTCTTAGTCTTCGAAAAACTGTAAGGAGCTTATTTGTCCCCAATTTTTGATAAAAGGGTCACTTCAACTAGAAGTGGCCCTTTTTCTTGTATATTTCCTTGACCAAGCTTCTCTGATCCCGTTCCAATTGTTAAATTTGCATTCCTCTAAATAGTAAGTGGATATGTTCGATAATTTAAGCGAGAAACTCGATAAAGCCTTACACGTCTTAAAAGGTCACGGCCAGATCACTGAGATCAATGTGGCAGAGACAACCAAAGAAGTAAGGAGGGCTTTACTCGATGCTGACGTCAATTTTAAAATAGCCAAGGAATTTACCAATAAGGTAAAAGAAAAAGCCCTGGGTCAGAACGTCCTCACTACACTACAGCCGGGACAATTGATGGTGAAAATCGTCAAGGATGAACTCACTCAGCTCATGGGAGGCGATGCCGAAGGGATTGACCTATCCGGTAATCCGTCAGTGATTCTGATGTCTGGTTTGCAGGGATCGGGTAAAACCACCTTTTCGGGTAAACTGGCACACTACCTAAAAACGAAGAAGACCAAGTACCCTCTTTTAGTAGCCTGCGACGTTTACAGACCTGCAGCTATTGATCAACTACACGTCGTAGGAGATCAGATAGGAGTGCCGGTGTATTCTGATAAAGAAAACTCGGATCCTGTCGCCATAGCCAAGGCGGGTATCGCTCATGCTAAAGCCAATGGTCAGAACGTGGTCATTATCGATACCGCGGGAAGGCTTGCAGTGGATGAGCGCATGATGACGGAAATATCGGATATCAGAAAAGCTGTTGAACCCCAGGAAACGCTCTTTGTTGTCGATTCCATGACGGGTCAGGATGCGGTCAATACAGCCAAGGCCTTTAATGATGTCCTCAATTTTGACGGAGTCATTCTCACCAAACTCGACGGTGATACCAGGGGTGGTGCAGCCATATCGATCAGGTCTGTAGTTGAGAAACCGATTAAATTTATCGGGACCGGCGAAAAAATGGATGCCCTCGACGTCTTTCATCCCGATAGGATGGCCGACCGGATTCTTGGAATGGGGGATGTGATCTCCCTGGTAGAAAGAGCTCAGGAGCAATTTGATGAAGAAGAGGCAAGAAAAATCCAAAAGAAAATAGCCAAGAATACCTTTGGTTTTGACGACTTCCTGAAGCAAATTCAGCAGATCAAGAAAATGGGGAGTATGAAAGATCTCATGGGGATGATTCCCGGTGCCGGAAAGGCGCTGAAAGGGATGGACATCGATGATGATGCTTTTAAACACGTTGAGGCCATTATCCATTCAATGACCCCGGATGAAAGAGCTAATCCCTCAAAATTAGATGCGAGCAGGAAAAAGCGTATTGCGAAGGGAAGTGGCCGAACAGTTCAAGAGGTAAACCAGTTGCTGAAGCAGTTCAATCAGATGGGTAAAATGATGAAGATGATGCAAGGTGGCGGAGGGAAGAAAATGATGCAAATGATGAGTGGTCTCCGTGGTTAAGGAGTTACATCGTTCAGAGCCCATCTAAGATTAAAATAAACATTCTAATTACGCAGGCATGGTCATATTAGACGGTAAAAAAATCTCCAACCAGATCAAGGATGAAATAGCAACTGAAGTTGCCCAAATGAAGGAGAGGGGAGAAAAAGTGCCCCACCTGGCAGCAGTACTCGTTGGAAATGACGGTGCAAGCTTAACCTATGTTGGAAGTAAGGTGCGATCCTGTAAGCGTATCGGTTTTGAATCTACCCTCAAACATTTACCGGAAGACACTTCTGAAGAAGACCTGCTGAGTTTGGTAAACGACCTCAATGAGGATCCCGAAATTGACGGGTATATAGTTCAATTACCCTTACCCAAACACATAGATGAAGAAAAAGTGCTGATGG
>JABDQM010000185.1 GCA_013042315.1 Flavobacteriaceae bacterium
GCCTCAGAGAATAGCAGATGGCACCAAACAGGTCATTATCCCTGGACCTCTATAATGGGTGGTGACGGAATGCAGATACAGATAGATAATCGCAATCCCAGTATAGTTTACACCGGATTTCAATTTGGCAATTATTACCGCCTCGACCTTGAAAACGAGAAAAGAACCAAAATTCAGCCCAAGCACGAACTAGGGGAAAAACCCTATCGATTTAACTGGCAAACGCCTATACTTCTTTCATCGCATAACCAGGATATCCTCTATCTCGGAGGGAACAAACTTCACCGTTCTCTGAATCAGGGTGACGATTGGGAGGCGATCTCCGCTGATTTAACTCAGGGTGGGAAGAAAGGAAATGTGGCCTATGGCACCGTGACAACCATCTCTGAATCACCTTTCAAATTCGGCTTGTTGTACACAGGAAGTGATGATGGCCTGATTCAAATGAGCTCAAATGCAGGTGGCAGCTGGAATGTAATTTCCAAGTCTCTGCCGCAAAATTTTTGGGTAAGTAGGGTTGCAGCTTCTAAGCACAAGAAAGAAAGAGTTTATGCCAGTTTAAATGGCTATCGTTGGGATAATTTTGAACCCTTTATTTACAAAAGCGATGATTACGGCAATACATGGCAAAGCATTGCTTCCAATCTTCCGGCTTCACCGGTGAATGTGATCCTGGAAGATCCTGTGAATGATCAGTTGCTATTTGCGGGTACGGATAACGGCCTTTATGTTTCCTTAGATCAGGGGCAGCATTGGGAATTATTTCAGAACGGAATCCCCAATGTAGCCGTACATGACCTTGTCATTCAGTCGGAAGCCAAGCACCTGGTCGTCGGTACTCACGGCAGGAGTATCTATAAGGCAGATATTGCCCTCCTGCAACAGATGGATTCGGATATGTTGTCTGAAGATTTATTGGTCTTTGATATCCCGGAAATAAAACATTCTTCTCGTTGGGGGAATAGTTGGAGTTCCTGGTCGGAACCTTATACTCCGGGGATTGACATTGCATTTTACACACGGAAAAAGGGCGAATTTTCAGCGAAGATTTCAACACAGGACGGGATCGAAGTAAGCGCATTTGATCTGGAGGCAGACAAGGGCTTCAACATACTTTCATATGACGTTGCTTTTTCAAAGCAGGGGAAATCGGAATATCTGAAGAAGTACAAAGTGGAGTTAAAGACTGCTGATGACGGAAAAACATATTTACCCAAAGGGACATACGAATTGATGATAACGGGAAATGGAAAGGAAGAGAAGCGATCCATTGTTATCGATTAGATTTCTTCCATAGGCGAGTTTTTGTTTAAATAAAATGCCCGATATGCAGTTCTTTTGACCTTCATTCTTCAACACTGATTTTTGAATTGACAAAAATCGTTATCCTGATCAGAAGTATTGTCTGTGAAGTTTGTTATTCAGGGGCTTCTGCCGTAAATTTGTGACTCAAAATTCACTAACATAATGAGTAAACTCATCAAGTCTTCCATAGCCAGAAAAATCGTTATGGCTCTTTCTGGTATTTTTTTGGTTTTATTCCTTGCCCTGCACTTTACGATCAACTTTACCTCCGTTGTCTCCCCGGACACCTTTAATGAATTTTCTCATTTTATGGGGTATAATCCGATTGTGCAGTTTCTCATGCAGCCTATCCTTATTGCTGGAGTAGTTATTCACTTTGTAATGGGCTTTGTCCTCGAGATTCAGAATAACCGGGCACGAGGTGTAAACTACGTACAGTACAAGGGAAGCGCCAATGCTCCCTGGGTGTCGAGAAATATGATTATCTCCGGAGCAGTTGTCCTTGCCTTTCTCGGCTTACACTTTTACGATTTCTGGATTCACGAAATGGCATACAAATACGTTGAGGTAAATCCTGAAGATCCCACGAGATATTACGCAGAGACGGTTGAAAAATTTGCTCCTTTCTGGAGAACAGCATTATACATTCTCTCCTTTGTACTCCTTTCTCTGCATCTTTGGCACGGCTTTGCTTCTTCATTCCAGACGATGGGTGTCAACAATAAATACACCCCATCCATAAAAGCTTTTACCAAAATTTACGCAGTGGTCATCCCTCTGGGATTTGCATTTATTGCTCTTTACCACCATTTAAACCCTATAACGCACTAAAATATGGGCATATTAGATTCTAAAGTTCCAAAAGGCCCTCTGGCTGAAAAATGGACCAATCATAAAAATACTATTGATCTCGTCAATCCGGCGAATAAACGAAACATCGATGTGATCGTTGTCGGTACCGGTTTGGCCGGTGGATCGGCAGCAGCTACCATGGCCGAGTTAGGGTATAACGTTAAAACATTTTGCTATCAGGATTCCCCCAGAAGAGCTCACTCAATTGCCGCGCAGGGAGGAATAAATGCCTCTAAAAATTATCAGGGTGATGGTGATAGCGATTATCGCCTTTTCTACGATACCATTAAAGGAGGAGATTACAGATCTAGAGAAGCTAATGTTTATCGTTTGGCTGAAGTTTCGACTAATATTATAGACCAATGTGTGGCCCAGGGAGTTCCCTTTGCAAGGGAATACGGTGGCTTACTCGACAACCGCTCTTTTGGAGGTGTACTGGTTTCCAGGACCTTTTATGCCAAAGGACAAACCGGGCAACAATTGCTGCTAGGGGCCTACGCTGCCATGAACAGACAGATTCAGCGTGGTAAAATCCGTTCGTTTACGCGGCACGAAATGCTTGACCTGGTTTTAATTGACGGTAAGGCGAGGGGAATTATTGCCCGGAACCTGGTCACAGGTGAAATTGAAAGGCATTCGGCCCATGCCGTGGTAATTGCCTCAGGGGGATATGGAAACCTCTTTTTCCTTTCCACGTATTGTATGGGAGCTAACGTTATGGCCGCATGGCGAACTCACCGCAGAGGTGCCTTTTTTGCCAATCCGTGCTTTACTCAGATCCACCCTACATGTATTCCCGTTTCCGGAGATCACCAGTCTAAGCTTACGCTGATGTCTGAATCACTGAGAAATGACGGACGAATTTGGGTGCCTAAAAATTTGGATGACGCAAAAGCGATAAGAGAAGGAAAATTAAAGCCGACAGAATTAAAAGAAGAAGACAGGGATTACTATCTGGAAAGAAGATATCCAGCCTTTGGAAACCTCGTCCCAAGAGATGTTGCTTCCCGCGCTGCAAAAGAACGCTGCGATGCCGGTTACGGTGTGAATAAGACAGGAGAAGCAGTGTATCTCGACTTTTCGGCAGCGATTACCAGGTACGGTACTGAAAAAGCATACACTTCTGGTTTAAAAGATCCTGATGCCGATACGGTTCGCCGTCTCGGAGAGGAGATCATTGAATCCAAATACGGAAACTTATTCCAGATGTACGAGAAGATCGTAGATCAAAATCCGTACAAAACTCCGATGATGATTTACCCTGCTGTCCACTACACAATGGGGGGCTTATGGGTTGACTATAATCTCCAAACTACCATTCCGGGATGCTATTCTGTAGGAGAAAGTAATTTCAGTGATCACGGTGCCAACAGACTAGGGGCATCAGCCTTGATGCAGGGTCTGGCGGATGGATACTTTGTTCTTCCGTATACCATAGGAGACTACTTGTCTCATGATATCAGAACAGGAAAGATTTCTACTGACCGACCTGAGTTTGACGAAGCGGAGAAAGCCGTTAAAGGAAGATTGGAAAAATTAATGTCAGGAAAAGGTCTTCACTCTGTAGATTATTACCACAAAAAACTAGGGAAGATTATGTGGGATAAATGTGGAATGAGTAGAAATGAAAAAGATCTTAAGCAGGCCATAAAGGAGATCTCAGAATTGCGTAAAGATTTCTGGGAGAATGTCAATGTACCCGGAGAGGCCAATGCTAAAAACCAGGAATTAGAAAAAGCAGGACGAGTGGCTGATTTTCTTGAGATCGGGGAATTATTTGCGAAAGATGCCCTCGAACGCAATGAGTCGTGTGGCGGACACTTCCGTGAGGAATACCAAACTCCGGAAGGTGAAGCATTGCGAGACGATGAAAATTACAAATACGTGGCTGCCTGGGAATACAAGGGTGAGCCCAAAGATGCTCAGCTTCACAAAGAAGAACTGGCATATGAATTCATTGAATTAAAGACACGTTCTTACAAATAAATAGCTATGAAAATATATTTGAAGATATGGCGTCAGAAAGACGCTTCCTCCAAAGGCCAAATGGTCAATTATACAATGGACGGGATAGAAGGTGACATGTCCTTTTTGGAAATGCTCGACGTTCTCAATGAGGAATTGATCAGTAAAGGCGAGGAACCCATAGAATTTGATCACGATTGTCGTGAAGGAATATGCGGAACCTGTTCGCTGCAGATCAATGGGCGTCCCCATGGGCCCGATACCATGATTACAGCATGCCAATTGCATATGAGGAGTTTTAAGGATGGAGACACCATTACCATTGAACCTTTCAGGGCGAAGGCTTTCCCGGTGATCAAAGATCTTATCGTAGACCGTTCTGCCTTTGACCGAATTCAACAAGCCGGAGGGTATATTTCCGTCAATACATCGGGGAATACCGTAGATGCGAATGCCATCCCTATAGAAAAAGAAAATGCCGACGATTCGTTCTACGCCGCTACCTGTATAGGCTGTGGTGCCTGTGTAGCCGCTTGTAAAAATGCAAGTGCCATGCTCTTCACCTCAGCTAAAGTTTCGCAGTTTGCTCTGCTCCCACAGGGTAGGGTTGAGGCGACTGACAGGGTTATGAATATGGTGAGACAGATGGACATCGAAGGATTTGGGAACTGCACAAATACAGGTGCATGTGAAGTGGAATGCCCGAAAGGCATCTCCCTTGAAAACATCGCAAGGATGAACCGCGAATATCTCAGTGCTTCTGTAAAAGGATAATGGATATTCTATGAAATACGAACCCCGACTCCGGTAGTCGGGGTTTTTTTGTTTTAAGCCCTTCACTTTTACTACTTTTATGTGCCTGATAAATCCAAAGCTTTGACCCGAATTCCACACTCTAAACTCCCAAAAGCCGTTCCTTCCATTTTTACCACCATCGGTAAACTTTCAAGGGAGCACCAGGCCCTTAACTTGTCGCAGGGGTTTCCGAATTTTCCTGTCGATCCCAAACTGATCGATCTTGTTGAGAAGGCCATGAGGGAGGGATATAACCAATACGCCCCTATGGAAGGGATCTATTCTCTCAGGGAAGTAATAAGTAGCAAAATATCCAGCCTTTATGGGAAGCAATATCATCCCGATAAAGAACTCACCATGGTTGCCGGGGCAACTCAAGGTATTTTTACTGCCATCACCGCAGTAGTCCACGAAGGAGATGAAGTAATTGTTTTAAAACCTGCATACGACTGTTATGAGCCTGCCATTGCCATAAACGGTGGGATCCCGGTCTTTGTTCAGATGAAAGGCACTGAATACAAGGTCGACTGGAATGAGTTCAGGGCCGCTATTTCATCAAAAACCCGATTGGTTATCATCAATACGCCTCACAACCCTACCGGCTCAATCCTCTCGGCTGAGGATATGACAGAACTCGAAACCATTCTCAGGGATACCGATATCATGGTACTAAGTGATGAAGTCTATGAACACATGGTATTTGATGAGGAAAAGCACGAAAGTGTATCTAAATACCCTGGGTTGTCGGAGCGAAGTTTTGTCATGGCTTCTTTTGGAAAAACCTTCCATGTTACCGGCTGGAAAATGGGCTATTGTGCTGCACCCGAGTCCTTGATGAAAGAGTTTCGTAAAGTACACGAATACAATGTCTACGCGATTAATCATCCGATTCAAAAAGCCCTGGCTACATACCTGTCAGAAAAATCGAACTATATACATCTATCCTCATTTCTACAGCAGAAAAGAGATCTTTTTACCAAAGCCATTGCACCGTCAAGATTTTCTTTTACTCCGGCAAGGGGAACGTATTTCCAATTGGTTAATTATTCCGAGATTTCTGACGAAAATGACGTCTTATTTGCCAAGCGACTGATTCGTGAAAAAGGTATTGCAAGTATCCCTATATCCGTATTTAATGTAGACCAGCTCGATCAGAAACAATTGCGTTTCTGTTTTGCCAAAACAGATGACACATTGCTTAAAGCCGCTGAGATCATTAATAAGATTTAGTTAAAAAGCTTCTGCCACCAAAGACATAAACTCACCTATTTTGTTTGGTTCAAGCCATCTGGTAACCACCACCAAATCGTGTTCCTGATCAACCATTATAAAGTTACCCCCGAATCCCGCTGCGTAGAATAAAGAATCAGACCAGCCTTCCATGTGTCGTTCCCCTTGTGAATTTAGCCACCAGAGATAACCGTAATTTGGGTTGGGTTTAGATGGTGTAGTTGCCTTGCTGATCCAGGATTTACTGATTAATTCTTCCCCCTTCCATTTCCCTTCATTGAGAAACAACAAACCGAACCGAGCCATATCTTCCGTATTGATAAAGATTCCTCCACCGGAATGCCCCCCTCCTGTCACTGATTTTACCTCAACTCCATCGATCACCGTCCAGGCATTTTCATAGCCAAACCACCTCCAGGTTGTGCTGGCTCCTATCTTGTCCATAAGATTTTCTTTGAGCACTGCCGGCAAGGACTTGCGCCATACCTGGGTAAGACTGTATGCGAGCAAATTAACGCGCACGTCATTATACTCCATGACCGTTCCCGGTTCATTGAGCTTCCTGAACTTCCAATCGTCAAGTCCTCCTTCTCTTGGAGGTCTGTCTGCCCAATCCTTTCCTCCCCATAAAGTTCCGGACCAGTCTGAATTTTGCTGTAGCAGATGCTCCCAGTTGATTTTTGAATTGTGTTCACCGTCAAAAGAACCATCCCAGACATATTGGGAAACCTCATCGGAGACATCCTTAATAAGACCTTCATCAACAGCCAGACCTGCCACAGTTGACAAAAAACTCTTGGTAACACTGAAGGTCATATCTACTCTTTTCACATCGCCCCAGGAAGCTACCAAATAACCATTTTTTAGAATCATTCCGGCTGGCCCACCTCTTTTTTTAGTCGGTCCTGAGATCTCGTGAAACGGCTCCCTTTCAAATCCTTTTAAGATCGCGATACGCAGATCCCGAGATCCTGAATACTCGTTCTCCATGGCAAACTGAACAGCTTGCTGAAGAGAATTTTCATCGATTTTAAAATCTTTAGGCGATTTAGCTTCCCATGTTGCATTCCTTTCAGGAAAGTAAATACTTTGCTGGGCGGATATGGAGGTGAAAAAGACAATGATTAAGCAGGAGCAGAATAATTTTTTCATAAGGTAAAGATCTAAATTACAAGGTAGACAATTCTAATTTCATTAACCAATCCATCTGTTTGTCCTGGCCAATGTAATAGGGATGTTTCCCGAATTTGACAAAACCGATATCCTCATAGAATTTAATAGCTCTGATGTTCTCTTCCCACACCCCAAGCCATAGGTATGTTTTCCCGGCATCACCAGCAATCTTCACAGCTTCATCGATTATCATTTTACCTATTCCCAGATTTTGGTAATCTTCTAAAACGTAGATACGTTCCAGTTCCAAAGCTTTCTTATCGAAAATATCTGTTTGAGCTTTTCCATCATTGAGCTTAAAAAATCCTGCCAGAGTATTCTTTAAATAGACAAAATAGAATTTACATGCCGGGTTGGCTAACTCTGAGGCCAGAGTCTCTTTTGATAGCGCAGTATTGATATAGTGCGAAAAATCTTCAGGATTGTTCTGTGCTGCAAAGGCAATTTTAAAAGTTTTTCTGGAGATCCAGATCAGATCGTCCAAATCAGAATCAGAACAAGGTTTAAAAAGAATTTCCATATCTGATAGTAAGGATATGAAAACTAATAAAAAAAGGAGTAATACGTTCGGTATTACTCCTTTCTTATTCCACTAATCTGGTATTATAACATAAAAAGCTTTTTTGCTAGCTGTAAAATACCATGGAAGAAATCATTTCTGTAGGCTTGAGTCCTCTCGTCAGAGGGAGCCTGATTTGTTTGGGTGTCCATAGATTTTAGGTTTACGATTAGGTTTGGGGACTTTCATTTCCAAAGGCTCCTAAAATAATACTAGAACGTATAAAATGGGCAATAATTGTTGTTAAACTTGATATAAAAGTTGTGTAAGTTGAGAAAACTGTAGGTTTATACTGCCATTTCGGGAATATCGCCTGCGATAATTAGTTTGCCCTCAGTTGCCCTCTGAATTTCTTCTACAGATACTCCCGGGGCCCTTTCTAATAATTGGAACCCATCTGGAATAACTTCTATTACGGCAAGGTTGGTCACTATCTTTTTAACGCAACCCACGCCTGTCAGGGGAAGGGTACAACGTTTGAGCAATTTCGATTTTCCTGCCTTGTTCGTATGCATCATGGCTACGATGATGTTTTCCGCAGAGGCCACTAGATCCATAGCTCCTCCCATTCCTTTGACCATTTTACCGGGAATTTTCCAGTTTGCAATGTCTCCGTTTTCTGCAACTTCCATAGCACCCAGGATGGTAAGGTCAACATGTTTCCCCCGGATCATGCCAAAACTCAATGCAGAATCGAAAAAAGACGCACCCGGCAGGGTAGTAATAGTCTGTTTTCCCGCATTGATAATATCAGCGTCCTCTTCGCCTTCGAAGGGAAAGGGACCCATCCCCAATACCCCATTTTCACTTTGAAATTCTACATTAATATCGCTTCTAACAAAATTAGCTACCAGGGTAGGGATTCCGATTCCAAGATTGACGTAGTAGCCATCTTTTACCTCCCGGGCAATTCTTTTCGCTATTCCATTTTTGTCAAGCATCAGCTTCGTGATCTTACGGTTCTTTGTTCTATTCTCTTTTCGTACTGTTCGCCCTGAAATATTCTCTGTACAAATATTCCGGGAATATGGATCTCATTTGGATCAAGCGCACCGGCGGGAAGGAGTTCTTCTACCTCTGCTACCGTTATTTTCGCGGCGCCACACATACAAGGATTAAAATTCCTGGCCGTACCTTTAAATATCAAGTTTCCGGCTTCGTCGCCTTTCCATGCCTTAACAAAGGCAAAATCGGCTTCATAAGCGTATTCCAGCACGTACATTTTACCCCCAAATTCTCTGGTTTCTTTCCCATGAGCTACTTCCGTACCAAAGCCTGCCGGAGTGTAAACAGCCGGAAATCCCGCCTGTGCAGCCCTGCATTTTTCTGCAAGTGTTCCCTGTGGAGTTAATTCAACTTCAAGCTCTCCGCTGAGCATTTGTCTTTCAAATTCATCATTCTCTCCAACATAGGAAGAGATCATCTTTTTTATCTGGTGCTTTTGCAACAGTAAACCCAAACCGAAATCATCTACTCCGGCATTATTACTAATACAGGTAAGGTCTTTTACGCCTAATTGAACTAATTCAGCAATGGCGTTTTCAGGAATACCACATAAACCAAATCCGCCGAGCATTAAGGTCATTCCGTCTTTAACCCCTTTTAATGCTTCTTCAGGACCATTTACTTTTTTCGGTATCATAAAGGATACTTTATTGTTGTAGAATTAAAAATCGAGATCGCCCAGGTCGTCTTCCAGGTCGTCTGTCTCTTCGTTTACTTCAGTGACTTTAGTACAATCCAGATTGATTGACATGTTTTCAGGGGCCACAAACTCCTCTTTGGACACGCCCAACTCTTCATCTGCATAGTTCTTTTTCATGTACAATCCCCATATCGGCAGCGCCATGGAAGCTCCTTGTCCGTAATAAATCGTTTTAAAATGTGTAGCTCGTTCTTCTCCTCCAACCCAAACACCGGTAACCAGGTTGGGTACCATCCCCATAAACCAGCCATCACTATGATTCTGAGTAGTACCTGTTTTCCCGGCAATAGGATTTGTAAACTCATAAGGGTAGCCTGTAATAATCTCCTTATAGACATCCTGATTCTTGGCAAAACTATGTCTTAATCGTGTTCCAGAACCACCTTCAGTGACCCCTTCAAGCAGGTTGATCATGGCATAGGAAACTTCTTTGCTCAATACATCCTTGGTTTCAGGGACGTATTCATAAAGTACTGTTCCATTCTTATCCTCTATTCGTGTTACCATTACCGGCTTTACGTAAACTCCCTGATTGGCAAAAGTTCCATAAGCCCCTACCATTTCGTAAACATTAAAGTCGGGAGTACCCAAGGCTATAGAAGGCACCTCCAGAATCTCTCTGCTCAGGCCCAGATTTTTTACGATGGAGACCACAGGCTTAGGTCCCACCTGATCGATTAATTGTGCAGTAACTGAATTTACAGAATTAGCGAGGGAGTGTTTTAGGGTATACATGTTTCCGGAGTATCTCCCATCAGAATTATTCGGGCACCAGGGCTCAGGGTTGCCGTGTTTTCCTGCTTCAATGCAGTACTGACTATCAGGTAATTGGTCACAGGGTGACATCCGCAATTGGTCAATGGCTGCAGCATACACAAAAGGTTTAAAAGTTGATCCTGCCTGCCTTGCTCCTTGTATTACATTGTCGTATTGAAAGTGTTTGTAATTGATCCCACCTACCCAGGCTTTTACGTGTCCGGTTTGTGGCTCCATTGACATCATCGCTGTCCTTAAAATGGTCTTGTAATAACGGATAGAATCCAGAGGGGTCATTACTGTATCCTTTTCCTGGGTTTCACTATTCCAGTCGAAAACGGTCATTTCCGTTTTCTCTTTAAAGGATTGCCTTATCTCTTCTTCAGTTTTTCCTGCAGCTTTCATTTTTCTCCATCGTTCCGAGGTTTTCATTGCCCTTTCCATAATCCGGTTGATTTCCTCCCTCTCTAAATCGAGAAATGGAGTAGTAGGGTTACGTTCCGGGGTATTCTGGTTGAAAAACTCTGCCTGCAGGCGTTTCATATGCTCAGATACTGCCTCTTCGGCATTCTTTTGCATTCTCGAATCTATCGTCGTGTAGACCTTAAGTCCGTCGAGGTAAATATTCCACGTATCTCGCTCACCTTCCTGAGTAACGGGTTTTGGGTTCTTCTTTATCCAGTCGTTCAGATATCCCTGTAAATACATCCTGAAATATGTTGCCAGACCTTCGCGGTGAGATTCCGGACTAAAATTGATGTCCATTTTTAGCTGTTGCAGGGAATCTTTTTCCTGCTCCGTGATATAGTCGTATTTCTCCATTTGAGAAAGTACTGTGTTTCTGCGGCCCAGAACTAATTCTTCCCTTCTGATAGGATTGTAAAGCGAAGAATTTTTTAACATCCCAACGAGTACGGCAGATTCTTCTATCTTCAAATCCCCGGGTTCTTTACCAAAATAGATTCTAGAAGCAGATCGTATTCCATCTGCATTATACCCGAAATCATAGATGTTCATATACATCGCTATGATCTCTTGCTTGGTATAGTTTCGCTCTAGTCGGGTTGCAATAACCCATTCCTTGATTTTCTGAGTAACTGCCTGAAAGAGGTTTTTGGATCGAACTCCCACAAAAAGTTGTCTCGCCAATTGCTGTGAAATAGTACTGGCCCCTCCTCTTTGCCCAAGGAACACTACGGCTCTTAAAGTTCCTATGCCATCAATACCGGAATGTTGATAATATCTAGCGTCTTCTGTAGCTACCAGTGCATTCACCAAATTGCGGGGCAAGTCCTCGTAAGCCACAGGGGTTCTGTTGTCGTCAAGGTAAAACTTTCCTAAAGTAGCCCCATCAGAGGAGATGATTTCCGTGGCCAGATTGGTCTGAGGATTTTCAAGTCTTTCGAAGGTCGGCATTTCGCCAAACGCACCCCAGCCAGCCAGAAGAAAAACGAGGAAGACAGCCAGGATCCCACTTAAAAAAAGAATCCAGAACCATTTAATAAAAGGGAAGAATGAAGTTTTATTAGATTTTTTTTTCGTCTTTGCCATCGGATTAATTGCTTTCTATTTCCAGGCCAACGTCGGTAATCCCCTTCAATTCAGTAATCCCCTCTACATTGCCGTTTTTTCTCATCGCCTGTTCTATTCGTATAATATATACGCCTGTAACGGGAAAATTGATGTTTTCCTTATACCAAAGTTTGTTTTCTTTGATGCTCCCGTATCCTTTTCCGAGCCAAGACCCGTCAGCTTTTGCCATAGTGTACTCCAGAGTATCGACATAAGTTTCCCCCTCGGGGTATTCCAACTCAGTAATCAGATACAAATTACTGTACGGATAGTTATTATCATTTCTGATATTGATGTACATCTGATAAACACGATCGGATTGCAGTTCAGTAGTTGTAAACTCCAAGATGCTGTCCCTGTTCCAAACTCCGTTTTCAAGAGACTGAAATTCTGAATACTCCGGGCCATTCCCACACCCAAAAAGCAGCAATCCCAACAGAGAGATCATCTGAGTTAATCTACCCATTTTTTTGTGTAGGTTTTATATGTTTTCTTCTCTTCTTGTTTTTCTTCCTTCTATTCTTGTTCCTGTTCTTAGGACGATCAAAACGAGTAAGGCTGTCTTGCCCTACCGTATTCTCAAAAAGTGTAGTTTCCTTTTCCAGGTTATCTACAGCATACAGTTCCAGACTGGCCACTTTCTCTTTATTCTTATTCTTGGCGATTATCTCATGCACCTGTTCTTTGGTAAGTGTATGCCAATGAGAGGGATCGTCTTTGTATGAAAACCATAACAATCCTTTGAAAATATCTGTTTTTTGGCAAAAAGCTGTGCCTTTCTCTGTGTGCAGTTTACTGTCTTGAGATGGGAAGTCCTTTAGGGCGTCCAGATACATGTCTAATTCGTAATTCAGACAACATTTTAATTTACCGCATTGCCCGGCCAACTTCTGTGGATTCAATGACAATTGCTGATAGCGCGCAGCAGACGTACTTACCGATCTGAAATCTGTCAACCAGGTTGAACAGCACAATTCCCTTCCGCACGAACCGATCCCCCCGAGGCGTTGTGCCTCTTGTCTGTACCCAATCTGCCTCATTTCTATTCTGATCCCAAAGGCTTTGGCCATATCCTTGATCAATTGCCTGAAATCTACACGTTCGTCTGCGGTATAGTAAAAAGTAGCCTTTGAACCGTCTCCCTGAAATTCCACATCAGAAATCTTCATTTGTAGTCGGAGCAGTATGGCCATTTCACGCGACCTTTTTTTGATCTCGTCTTCTTTATCACGGCATTTCTGCCACTTATCTATATCTTTTTGAGTTGCTTTTCGGTAGACCTTGGGAAGTTGATCGTCATTGGCCACCTTTTTCTTCTTCATTTGAATGCGCACGAGTTCCCCGGCAAGGGTGATCATGCCAACATCGTGACCTGATTTAGCCTGGGTGGCCACAATATCACCAATAGAAAGAGTGATGTCGTCAGGGACTCTGTAGAATTCCTTTCTGCTATTTTTAAACCTGACCTCAACACAGTCAAAAGGCTTTTCGCCATTGGGGAGTGACATGTTTGAAAGCCAGTCAAAAACCGTTAATTTATTACAACCGTCTGTACCGCAAGTACCATTGTTCTTGCATCCTCTAGGTTGTCCATCCTTTCCGGTTGAACAACTGCTACAACCCATAATTTTTTATCTTGATTTGAACAAAAACTGCTTAATTTTTGTCCAAAAAGGGTTCATTATTAATTCTTACAGGTAAAGATACTACTTTTTTAACGTGAAGTGAAAATGGGTTTGACGAGGGTTTCCGGACTCTTTTTATACACTAATGCCTCAGAACGTCCCTTTTTGAAGATCTTATTACTCACAGTTTTTCCTTTTCTGAGTTTTTTCTGTTCCTCTTCAGGCAAAGCATTTATTTCTTGACATTGCTTTGAACAGCATTGATCCATTTTCTCACCACAAGCATCACATTGTATAAACAGCAAGTGACAAGCTTCATTGGCACAGTTTACGTGGGTGTCACAGGGCTCCCCGCACTGATGGCAATGAGCGATGACATCTTCTGTGATACGCTCTCCCCTGCGGTGGTCAAACACAAAGTTTTTTCCGAGGAATTTATTTTCCAAACCCTTTGCTTCTACTTGTCGGGCGTAGTCGATAATCCCACCTTCCAACTGATAGACATTCTTAAATCCCTTGTGTTTGTAGTAAGCACTGGCTTTTTCACAACGTATGCCCCCTGTGCAATACATAACCAGTTTTTTATCTTCTTTAAAATCAGACAGCTCCTGCTCTATAATATCGAGAGAGTCACGGAAAGTATCTACATCCGGAGTAATGGCATTTTGAAAGTGTCCGATTTCGCTTTCGTAGTGATTGCGCATATCAACCAGAAGTGTATCCGGATCTTCGATAAGTTCATTGAAGGTTTCTGCCCCAACGTGAATGCCTTTGTCAGTAACGTCAAAAGTTGCGTCATTGAGTCCGTCTGCCACAATCTTAGTTCGCACTTTCACTTTTAGTTTGAGGAAGGATTTATCGTCCTGTTCAATGGCGATGTTCAGACGAACGTTTTGCAAAAAACTAATACTGTCTAAATGGGCTTTAAAAGCTTCGAAATTCTCTGCCGGAACCGAAAGTTGAGCATTGATGCCTTCGTGTGCCACGTATATGCGGCCAAGCACTTCAAGAGCATCCCAGGCGAGGAACAGATGATTTCTGAAAATTTCAGGATTGCCTATGTGTGCGTATCTGTAAAAGGAGATAGTTAGCCGTTCTTTCCCGGCTTTTTCGATGAGTACTTCCCTTTCCTTCGCACTTAATGTATTGTACAGTTGCATGCTATACCGTGATTAAGGTGAATGAAAATTAAAAGGCAAAAATACAATATTTACCGAATCGTTAAACAAAAAAGGCCCCGAATTAAAGGGCCTTTAGGGATCACTTTAAGGAAATTTTCTTTTCCATAGAGGATTATACCAGTAAAGTGAACAACAATTTCAAATGTTTTAAAGCAAGATGGCCAAAAATCAAAAAGGTTGCTTTTGTGATTGTGATATGCAAAAAGAAGTGGTAATTTAGTCACCCTTTAATAAAAGATACAGAAGACATGAGTAGTGAGAAAGAAGCGAAGTTGAAAGCCCTGAAATTAACCCTGGATAAATTAGATAAAACCTACGGGAAAGGGGCGGTAATGAAGATGGGAGATACTGTAGTAGCCGATGTTGAAGTCATACCTTCGGGTTCTCTAGGTCTCGATATAGCTCTTGGTGTTGGTGGTTATCCACGAGGAAGAGTGATCGAAATCTACGGCCCGGAATCTTCGGGGAAAACGACCCTGACCCTGCACGCCATTGCAGAAGCACAAAAAAATGGAGGTATCGCTGCATTTATTGATGCAGAACACGCCTTTGATCGATTTTATGCACAAAAATTAGGGATTGATATAGACAATCTTATCATTTCACAGCCCGATCACGGGGAACAAGCCCTTGAAATCGCAGACAACCTGATTCGTTCCGGAGCTATTGATATTGTAATTATCGATTCCGTTGCGGCCCTTACTCCTAAAAGTGAAATTGAAGGAGAAATGGGTGATTCTAAAATGGGGCTGCATGCCCGACTGATGTCTCAGGCCCTCAGAAAACTTACGGCCTCTATCAGCAAAACCCATTGTACCGTTGTTTTCATTAACCAATTGCGTGAAAAGATCGGTGTGATGTTCGGAAATCCGGAAACAACTACCGGAGGTAATGCCCTTAAGTTTTATGCATCTGTCCGACTAGACATTAGAAGGTCTACACAGATAAAAGACACAGATGGTAATGTTCAGGGGAATAAGACAAGGGTGAAAGTAGTTAAGAATAAAGTGGCACCACCTTTTAAAACCGCTGAGTTTGATATCATGTACGGGGAAGGAATTTCAAAAGTTGGAGAAATCCTCGATCTGGGAGTTGAATTTGAGATCATTAAGAAAAGTGGTTCCTGGTTTAGCTACGGTGATACAAAACTAGGACAGGGAAGAGACGCTGTAAAGACTCTACTGCTAGATAATCCTGAGCTATTGGAGGAATTAGAGATAAAGATTAAAGATGCGATAACCGCAATCAAGGTCTAAAATCTGCTAGTTTCCGACTAAAGCAACCCTTATTGCTTATTTTCATCTTAATTAAAACTTGTATTGAGATGAGCTTTAAGAAATCTATTCTGTTTGTTTGTTTACTAGCCTTTAGCTTACAGTCGTGTAAACTTGAGGACGATGGGGTCAATTTTAATTTTGTCCCGTTGCAAATTGTAAGCGCTGAACTTCCTGAGTCCTTTGATCTCAATGAAACTTATGAGATCAGGGTAAGGTATCTACGCCCCAGTTCTTGCGTATTTTTTGAGGGGTTCGACATTACAAAGGAATCTACCACTACACGAAATGTCGTAGCCATTGGCACTGAATTCCTGGATGAACCCTGTACTCAGGCTGTAGAAGAGCTTGAAGCTTCCTTTAACTTTATTTGTCTGTATGAAGGCACCTATCTTTTCAGATTCTGGAACGGAGAGGATGAAAACGGGAATCAACAGTACATAGAGATGGAAGTGCCTGTGAATTAGGGCGATTTCACAGGATTTAGGATTTAAATCTAACCGGCAATTTTGAGTTTAAAGAAGCTCATACATCAATGTAAGAAAGGAGACAGGAAGGCACAAGAACAGCTTTACCGGAAGTATTCCAGTGTCTTGTACGGCCTGTGTTTAAAATATTCCAGGAATAAAACGGAAGCAGAGGACAACCTGCATGATAGTTTCCTAACGATCTACGATAAAATAGAACAATTTAAATTCAAAGGGTCCTTTGAAGGATGGCTAAAAAGAATTACCGTCAATACTGTGCTACAGAAATATCGAAAGGATCAATATATGAAAGTGGTCACAGACAATATCCAGGAAGAAGAGGATATAGACTACGACTATCCGGATGTTCAGCTTTCAACGCTACTTCAGTACGTACAGGAATTGCCAAATAAATACCGACTAACATTTAACCTGTATGTATTAGACGGATATACTCATAAGGAGATTAGCGAATTACTGGGCACCTCAACCGGCACTTCCAAATCAAATTTGTCCAGGGCTAAAATGATCCTGAAAGAGAAATTAAAGAAAGAAAATATCAATATTGCTTAATGCCAAACACATGGAAAAGAAAAGCATAGAAAAGGTATTCAGAGAAAAACTGCAGGATTACAGTCACTTGCCGGAAGAAACGGTTTGGGAAAATATTTCCGCATCTCTTGATAAAAAGCAGAAGAAGAGAAGAATTCTGCCCATTTGGTGGAAAATGGGCGGTGTTGCCGCGCTATTTGTTATTGGCCTAATTATTTTTCTCCCACAAAACGATCTCCCAACCTCAGAAGAAGTGATTACTGATTCTGAATTAAATGTTCCTTCAAAGGATGCCAATTCCGAAAAAAATTTATTGACTGATCCTGTGTTATCTGATTCAGATACTGCTGACGATCCTGAAAACGCAACTGTAGTCTCCAACAGCAAAAACGAGATCGAAGTTTTAGAAAAAAAGACGGAAAGCAATTATCAAGATCTTAATGGAGGAAGTGAGCTTGCCGGTAGGGAAGACAAAACTAATGAAGCATCAAAGCCAGTGAAAAATGAGAGTGCCTTAGCGGCAATCGCATCCGCGGAAACCGATAAGGCCTCAGAAAATACAACAAGTGAAATTATTGCTGCAAATGTAAAAGGAGATCAGTCTGATGCTTTGAAAGCAGATAAGAAGGCAGGGGTTCAAAAAGGAAAGTTACTAAATGAAAACAAGGAGCTTATTGTTAATAGTGCCCCGAAAAAGGAGGAAATAAAAGAAGTAATGCAAGAAGATCCTGAGGAAGAAAACAAAACTTCCATTTTTGAAGCCATCGCTCAGCAGGAAGAAGAGAACCTCAAGGAAGAGTCGACTAAAAAATGGGAATTAGGGCCAAGAGTTGCTCCCGTTTTTTTTAGTTCATTAGCCCAGGGATCACCGATCCACTCCACTTTTGAGAATAATGCAAAATCGGGTAATGTCAACATGAGTTACGGACTTGCCGTGTCGTACAAAGTGGCCAAGAGAGTCAAAATAAGATCGGGGATTCACAAAGTTGATTTTGGTTATGATACCAGGGATGTTAACTTCTCGTCCTCTCTCAACGCCAATACAAATGGAATCATTGATAATATAGATTATTCCTTGAGCAGCAGAAATCTCGTAGTACGCAGCAATACGAGAAGTGGTAAAATCGCAACTGAAAATGCTCAGGACGTAGCCGGACCGGATCCCTCTTTAAATGGTAAAATGGTTCAGGATTTCGGTTATTTAGAAGTCCCTCTTGAATTAACCTATGAAATACTAGACCGTAAATTTGGTGTAAACGTTGTGGGCGGACTCAGTTCACTTTTTCTGGTAAATAACAGCGTTACCCTTGAATCGAACGGAATTACCACCGAAATGGGTGAGGCTAACAACCTCAACGACCTCAATCTCAGTACTAATTTTGGCATCGGTGTATCCTATCAGTTTAATGATAAATTACAATTGAGTCTTGAGCCTATGTTTAAGTATCAACTCAATACGTTTTCAGAGACCTCCGGAAATTTTCAACCTTTTTCGATGGGAGTTTATTCAGGCCTTAATTTCAGGTTTTAAGAAGTTGGTTAGGTTGGTTACTGTCTCCACAGTGGCCCCTTAAGCACCCTGTATAACGCAGGGTGCTTTTTTTATACTATTTGGTATTTTCTAATTTTTGTTTGACGACTCGAGCTCCCTAAGCATAAAAGATCTGACCTGATCTCTGAGTTCTCCTTTTTGAGCTTCCTCCAGTGCTTCCGTTTTGATAAAGGGATAGACCTTTACCCTTAACCATCCGGGTCCGCCACTATAAAGCGTAAATGAAAATCGTTTTTTAGCATCAAAGAATACAATCGGAACAATCGGTATTTTATGTGTGATCCCCATTTTAAAGGCACCATCCTTAAATTCGTCCAAAACAATATCTTCGTCGGGTACGCCTCCTTCAGGAAAAATACAAATACTCAGGCCCTGATTAAGTCTGCGTTGTGCCCTTCGATATACGCCCATTCTGCTATTGCTATTGTCCCGATCGACCATTATGCACACTCGCTTATAGAAAAATCCGAATATCGGAATCTTTACTAGCTCCTTTTTACCCACAAAAACGAAAGGATTCCTGCTCACTCTGAGCATCAACATAATATCGAGCATGCTGGTATGGTTGGCGATCAACATATAGCTCTTCCCTCTAACCAGCTTTTCCTTGTACTCTATCCTGGGAATACATCCCATCCCATATAGTATTATAGGTGCCCAGATATTTCTGGCTAACCAGAAAAATTGAGGATAGGTCTTTTCAGAAAAGGATAAAGCGATCAGGAATGGTGAGAATACAATGATGGGTATGGCCACCAAGATGTAAAACCAAATGCGATACAAAAGCTGGCCTGCTTTTATTAAAAGCCTCAACATAAAATCAAAAATAACAATTTTAGCAGGGTTCTGGTATTTCTTTTACTTTTGTCATTCTTTAATGATAAGCGGATGGCAAGAATATTGACCGGCATACAAAGCACAGGCACACCGCATCTCGGAAACATTCTGGGAGCGATCATCCCTGCTGTAGAAATGGCCAAAAATCCTAAAAATGAGTCCTTTCTGTTTATAGCAGACATGCATTCGCTTACCCAGATTAAAAATGGATCAGAACTTCGGAATAATACCTATGCCACGGCTGCCGCATGGTTGGCATTTGGACTAGATGTAAATAAAACCGTCTTTTATCGTCAGAGTGATGTACCGCAAGTGACAGAGTTATCCTGGTATTTAAGTTGTTTTTTTCCTTATCAACGGCTTACACTGGCCCACTCTTTCAAGGATAAGGCTGATCGGCTTGAAGACGTCAATGCGGGACTCTTTACCTATCCCATGCTAATGGCCGCCGATATTCTTCTATACGACGCCAATATTGTGCCCGTGGGAAAAGATCAGCTGCAGCATCTGGAAATGACCCGAGATGTGGCTTCGCGTTTTCACGCTCAACTCGGAGATACTTTTGTACTTCCCGAGGCTCAGGTACAGGAAGAAACGATGTACATACCGGGAACAGATGGGGAGAAGATGAGCAAGAGCAAGGGAAACCTTATAAATATATTCCTCCCAGACAAAAAACTACGAAAACAGATTATGGGGATTACCACAGATAGCACCCCTCTGGAAGAGCCAAAAGATCCTACCAATGATACCGTTTTTGCTTTGTATTCCCTTCTTGCTCAAAAAGCGGATATTGACCGAATGAGGGAAAATTATGAGAAGGGCAATTACGGCTACGGTCATGCAAAACAGGAGCTTTACGAATGTCTGATTTCCAAATTTGAAGAGCCTCGAAAAAAGTTCAATTACTACATGGAAAACCATTCGGAAATTGATCGACTACTCGATTTAGGTGCTGAAAAGGCTCAAAATGTGGCAGCTGAAGTCTTAAATCGCGTTCGTACTAAGCTTGGATATTGATATATTACTTTCCGACTCATTGGTCTATTAAGGAATTCTAGCCTTTTATCCTTGATACACAAATCGGGATAAGACACCTGATCAGTCGTTCAATTACGCTAAACATACCTATTCTTTTGAAGATTTAATACCTCCCCAACTGTTAGGTCGGTTTTAAACTATATCGCTTCAAAACACTTACCCGGAAGAGGACGCACAACGCCCTTTAATTCCAGGGATAACAGGGTTGAAGCCGTATTGTGAATAGATAAATTACTCTTCAACGCTATATCATCCAACATCTGCCTCCCTTCTTGTTGCAATTGCTTGTAAACCGATTCTTCCGAAGGGTCTAATTCCACAAATAGTTGTTTTTGGATAACAGGTGCAGCTTTATCAGCAATATCCCAGTTTAAGTGATAAACCAAATCGGAAGCAGAGGTGAGCAGATGGGCCTTTTGTCTTTTTATAAGAGTGTTCGTGCCTTCACTGTATAGGTCCTCAGGCCTGCCCGGGACAGCAAATACGTCCCGGTTATAACTATGGGCAATATCGGCTGTTACTAGACTTCCCCCTTTTTCAGCTGATTCTATCACAATAGTTGCTTCACTTATCCCTGCAATTATTCGATTTCGTTTCAAAAAATTTACTCTTTCAGGTTTACTGCTACTCCAGAATTCGGTAAAAAACCCTCCATTTCTCTCCACCAGGCTACAATACTTCCCATGAGCTCTGGGATATATTTGGTTGAGCCCATGGGCCAGGCATCCTACGGTCTGCAGGCCGATATCTACCGCCGTTTTCTGGATACAGATATCGACGCCATAGGCAAAACCACTGACAATGACTGGATTAAGAGGCAAAAGCTCCTCCATAAATTTTTCGCAAAACGCCCGTCCCGCGGCCGTCATTTTGCGAGTACCCACAATACTGATGACCCTTTGCCTTTGCAATCGGATAGTACCTCTTGAGAAAAGCATTAAAGGGGCATCCGGACAGTGCTTGAGATATTTTGGGTAAGTATCCTCTTCGAAGTAATGGGTTTGGATGTTATTGTCCTTTATAAAGCGGTATTCTTTCTCTGCGGACAAACGATATTTTGAATCGTAGAGGGATTGGGTAACTCTTGTACCAATTCCATTGATCTTTTCTAAAACACGTTTCTTTTCTTTAAAAACACCTTCGGCGCTGCCACAATAGTTTATAAGTTTCCTAGCGGAAATCTCTCCAATATTAGGAATACATTGCAGTCTTAAAATAGAAATTATCTCATCTTTCATCATCTTTCGGCATTAATTTCCTCCTTAAAAATACCTAAAAAGTAATGTTAATAAAAAGTTATCCGTCATTTTGTAGCGGCTCTATTTTTTTCCATCTTTGTGAACATGAGTCCCTCGGGTTACATAGAAGAGCTTCTTTACAGGTATAATTGCGTTGTGGTACCCGAATTCGGCGCCTTCTTAACACACCTGAAATCGGCTTTTATCGATAAATCGGCTCAGACATTTTACCCCCCTTCTAAAATACTTTCTTTTAACAGTCAGCTCCAGTCTAACGACGGACTACTTATCTCCTACATGGCTGAGGCTGAAAAATCGTCCTATGAAGAAATTCAGGAAAAATTAGCAAAGCAAGTAGAAGAGTGGAAAGAGCAGTTGGAAAAGGGCGAGACTCTTGTTTTTGATAATATTGGCTCTTTTAAACCTACCAAGGAAGGTAAATTGATCTTTCAACCCACTAAACAAACCAATTTCCTTACCTCATCGTTTGGATTGAGCTCTTTTGTGTCTAAACCTGTTCTCCGTGAAGTGTTAAAGGAGGAAGTAGAAGAGATTGAGGAGAAGGTGCCATTTATCATCACTCCTGAAGAGCGAGAAAAGAGTAATTTCAGGCCGCTTTTAAAGTATGCAGCAATTGTTCTCCTTGCTATATCTGCCGGTTTTACGGGATACCGCACCTACAACCAGGCCCTCTCTAACGAAATAGTCTCACAACAAAAAGCGCAAGAAATTATCTCCAATAGTATTCAGGAAGCCACCTTTTTTGACACCAAACCTTTGGAACTACCCGTTTTTAAGGTTGAAGTAAAGAAGAAAAATGTGCGTAAGAGTCACCATATTATCGCTGGAGCTTTCAGGGAAAAAAGCAATGCAGACAAAAAGATAAATCTGCTGCAAAACAAAGGGTATGATGCCTTTTATGTAGGTCAAACAAATTTGGTTTGTATCAGGTGGCATTTTCCAGTTACTCCAATCCTAAAGAAGCTCTTGAGGCTCTGAAACAAATCCGATTGACAGAGTCCAAAGACGCCTGGCTTCTTTCTGTAAAATAATAGCCTCTCCTCATTCCCGGCCTTCCTTTAAGCTTGTATCTTTGCAAAAAATTTGATGTATGAAGCCGAAAAAACCCAGTGATTCAAGGACCATCATGACCGATCTGGTTCTTCCCAGTGAGACTAATCCTCTAAACAACCTATTTGGGGGTGAATTGTTAGCCCGAATGGACAGGGCTGCAAGTATTGCTGCGCGGCGTCATAGCCGAAGAATTACAGTGACAGCTTCAGTAAATCACGTCGCCTTCAACCGGTCTGTCCCTCTGGGTAGTGTTGTGACCCTGGAAGCGGCAATTTCCAGAACCTTTCGCACCTCCATGGAAGTTTATATTGATGTTTGGATGGAAGATCGCCTCAGTGGAGAGCGAACCAAGGCTAACGAGGCTATTTATACCTTTGTCGCTGTAGATGAAACCGGAAAACCTACAGCAATACCAGGTATAGAGCCGGAAACAGAGTTAGAGAAAATCAGATTTGACGGAGCCCTGAGAAGAAAACAACTCAGTCTTGTCCTAGCTGGTAAGATGAAGCCCCATGATGCCACAGAGCTTAAGGCGCTATTTACAGACTAATAACGATTATTTATAACCCTTATTAGAAGTCAAAATTGTCTGGATCGGGTCCAAATCGTTTTCCTCGCTCTAACTCGTCAATTCTATTCATGTCCTCTTTTGAAATTGAGAAATCAAAAATGTCTGCATTATCTTCAATGCGCTGCTTTTTGGACGACTTGGGAATAGTAACCACTCCTTTTTGAAGATCCCATCGCAA